>JAUVLE010000025.1 GCA_030595905.1 Candidatus Cloacimonadota bacterium
ATTAATTTTTAATTTTTAATTTTTATATAACTACAAATAATGCAAGTAAAATCTCTGATACTTTAGAGAATGGTCGCTTCACTCTGTTGAACTCCTGTCTGTTCATGTGGGACGATTGAACCAACGAAGGTTTTAACCGGGATTTATCGTCAGGGTTTTGGATAGAAAGAATATTAATAGTTTTTAAATTAAAGGTTGTGGCGAGTTGCTAGGCAGTTGTTATTTATGAAATTTTTCTTTTCATGCGCTGAATAATTTGATCGTATGTCTTTAAATCTAATTGAGATAAATCAGAACTTGCACGTTTAGCTAAAATTGGACTTATATTTTCATTACGACCAATAACAACAATCATTTTAGGACAATATAATTCGAGTCCATATTTTTCTTTAATCTTTCTTCTATGAATAGATTCATCGAAGAATGCACTGTATTCTCTTAATTGTGCTGCCGCTTCAATTACTGCAGCTGAATATCTAATACGATTCTTCCTCTTTATAAATATTTTTTCATATGGAAGTTTAAGTTCAAGAATATCAGCTAATCTGTTATTTTCATATGATTCTAGAACAAAATCTGGAATTAAATTACCACTTTCTATTTCTAAAATAATGTGAGGATACACTTCTTTATATTCATCATTAATTATAAATTTTGGATTATTTTCGAAAAATTTTTGGAAATCTGCTTCTCTACTGTTTGTATTGTTTACTAGATATTCTAACTCCTCTATTGATTGCTTCATCTTAACACTTTCTGGTAATTCACAATAATAAATGCTATGAGGATATTTATTTTTGTCGATGAATCTATATCGACCGTCCTGTAACATCTCAAAGATTTTGACTTCATTATTTAAAACTGCCATTGCAACAAAAGAATTATTGGAATTATCTTTAGATTTTTTATCTTTAATTGGTTTCCATTTAAGTTAAATTCAACATCTTGTTGTTATTTACTGTGGAAGCATAACGGTGCAAATAACCGGATGCCAAAAGTAGCAGAGCGAAGCGGCGCGGCTTTTGGCAATCCGTATTAATTTGCTTTGTTAGGTTCTTTTATTTCCGAATAAATAATTGTTGGTTTTCCCCAAGCATAATCTTTAAGATGCGACGGTTCAATTACAGCCGCTTTTTCAAGCCATCGCCAAAATAGCTTAACTTCAGAGAAAACGGTATCAATTCGTATTTCATGACCTCCTACTACAAGTAAGTACTGGCATACATATCTTTTTTCAAGCCGATCATAAGCTATCCCTGGTACACTAAAATTCTGTGTTGCCTGATTAGAAAGAAGAACATAATTTCGATTATTTTCAATCCATGATATTGCACCAAGGACGGGATAATTAATTGCGTCATTTGTCATAAGGTCGCCACGCATGTGTTGGAGGTAATTTCTGCATTCCTTTACAGATGTAATATGTTCGCTCAATCGCTTTAATTCACGCTGATCGTTTTTGATTAAAGGCATTGCAGATACGATTTCATTAAAGCGATGAAAATAATCAATTAAACCAAGGGCTGAAATATATATTTCGGTAACAATTGAGGGCTCAGTTTCGACCTTAGACTCATCAGTCACTATCGAAAGCTTACTCTCAAAATTTCCATAGAGGTGATCAAGAATAAGAAGGCACTTCTTTGCAGTATCGTAAAGAGTTACAAATTTTTCTTTCGGATTTCGTTTCATTTCTTAAACCTAACATCGCAATAAACTGCTAAATTCGCAGTATGATAATCTCTTATCTTCGCTTCATAACATTTCACTTTAATATCCTTTTTAAAATTAGACACTACTCTTCCTCTACTTCGAACACACTCATTCGCGCCTGCAATAGCTGCTTTGGTGAGCTATTCCGATTTTGGCTTTACATACCAGTGTTTTTGCCCGCTAAGAAATCCGTCGATCCCGTTTCTTTTGATCTTTCGTAAATTCTTGATGTGAGCCACGCCATGATTTGCTCTTAACTCAGCCAATTTTTTACAGGTCTCAAATTCAGCACAGAGCCAGCATCCTGCAAGTCCCTTTTTCTGACAGCATTTTCTAATTTTGCAAAATGGATTACCACCACCGTCTTTACAGGCATGATTACATCGAAGTTTTACCATCCCGCCAAGAACATCATAACATTGTTTATAATCCTTGAACATACTGAAAAAAGATAATCCGGAAAGCACATCAGCAGTTTTTTCAAATCTAACGCTGCGTAATTCTTTTCTCAGATCTCTTGCCAGATCGGCGATCTTGCCGGTATGATTAGGACATTCGCCGCAATACAAACCACAGTATGAAATTAGTTCTTTCTTATCTGACATTGAAGTCCTCCATTTTCATTTCAATTTACTTTTATACAATCCAAATTAAGTTCACTTTTTTCATACCAGAATTTTTCAATTCTAAATCCACAGGAGCTTAATAATTTTTTCAAATATGGAAGATCGATCAAATTCTTACTTCGGAATCTTTCTTTTTCATACGATAACATATCAACCCAATGCTGGATGGCTTCCCAATCTTCTTTATTCCTTTTACTCTTGAAATATTGGCTGAAACTTCGTTCGAAATCAGGTATGTCTCTCAGGAATAATTTACCGTTTCTTTCCGAAACACGATTCCATTCAAACAGCATTTTTTCTAAATCTTTCCAATGAATGTGGTCGATTATGTCTTTTGCTCGAATTTCTGATACTGATCCATCTTCTATCCAGGAAAGATCCTCAACTGTACTTTGATAGAAATTGAAATTTTCGACAGGTTCATTGGATTTTGATCTTTTGGGTTTGTGAATATCCACGTTCAGATAATCAAGCAATAAATCTGAACCACAACCAAGATTTAATTTCATTTTATTTTTCATATTGTCTTTGTCAATGCAAGCCTGCCTGCCTTACCGGCTTGTCTGGGCGTATCCGGCAATCTTATTCCTCCGCTACATCAAACACACTTATTTGCGACTGATTAGGTGTAATACCAAAATGTTTATAAGCTTTCATCGTTGCTTTCCTGCCTTGAGGTGTTCTATCTAAAAATCCCTGCTGGATGAGATAAGGTTCATAAATTTCTTCTACTGTACCGGGATCTTCTCCCACGGCAACTGCCAGCGTTTTAAGCCCAACCGGTCCGCCGCCGTAATTTTCCATAATGGTATGCAGAAGGCGTTTATCCATATCGTCCAATCCGGCGTTATCCACCATCAGCATCTTTAAGGCTTTCGTGGCAATATCTTTTGTGATAATACCGTCACCTTTGATCTGGGCATAATCCCGCACGCGGCGCAGAAGACGATTTGCCACCCGTGGAGTTCCCCTGCTTCTTCGAGCAATTTCATCTGTTCCGTTTTTTTCGATAGGGATTTTCATGAGTTTTGCAGAGCGTATAATTATTTTTTTTATGCTTTCCACATCGTAATAATCCAGCCGTAAAACAAGACCGAACCTGGAACGGAGCGGTGAAGTAAGAAGCCCTGCACGGGTAGTGGCACCAATAAGTGTAAACGGTTCGATGTCTATTTTCAGCGAACGGGCACTGGGTCCGCTGTCTATAATGATCTCCATGCTGAAATCTTCGATAGCAGGATAAATATATTCTTCCACCACATGGTTCAATCGGTGTACTTCATCGATGAAAAAAACATCGTTTCTCTGCAGGTTGGTCAGGATGCCGGCAAGGTCGGGAGCTTTTTCCAGAACAGGACCCGAACTTACTTTAATTTCTACTTCCATCTCGTTGGCAATAATATATGCAAGGGTAGTTTTTCCCAGTCCCGGAGGACCATAAAGCAGAACATGGTCGAGTGGTTCACGACGGAGTTTTGCCGCTTGAATGGAAATATCCAATATCTCTTTTATCTGATATTGTCCGACGAATTCATCCAGGGTTTTCGGGCGCAGACTTCTATCGAATTCTTTTTCGTCGAGTTGTTCGACCGGATCGGTTATGCGTTCTAACATTTTTTATCCTCTTATATTTTTATAGAGCATTAGAGCGATAAGTCCAGTGAAAATTATTTTTAATAATAAAAATATGAGTGAAATGGAATCTGCTATCATAAATACTTTTGAAAAAATGATCCAGATATAGATCAATTGACCAATGATAATTCCAAATCCTATCAATCTCATGAAAATCGAACCTGGAATTGTTTCGGTTTCTTCTTCGGATTGACTTTTCCTTAACGGCCATTGTTTAAATATCATTTTACAAACCAGGTAGCCGCCAATGATAATTATGATCGCATATAATCTTGGAAGTAACATTTTTTTCCTCCTATTTTACAAAACCTTCGGAATGGTCAAAGACCTTCCGAATGGTTTATATTTTACCTTTAACTGGAAATCGCTTTTTCAGGCAAGGATTTTTTACTATTTCATAGTTTGTAAAGTGATCTGCTTGGTCACTATTTTCTCGACCTGGCAGGTTGAGTTATAATTCTTCTTGCTTTTCTATGTTTCCCTTTCGCTGAAAGGAAATTTATAAGCCATCCAAAGGTTTACAAGCCATTGGTTTGCTGGTAAACCTTAGGCTTATTGCAAAGGATTCTTTTTTTAGGTTAATACGCAAATATTTTATTTATTTTGCGTATTGAAACGCAATATATCTAATGATTTTGCGTATTAGTTACTACTTCACTGCTATTGTTGCCGGACTTTTTCTACCTACGATAGGACCATCCATCACTTTGAAGCCTGCTGCGATCATATTTTGTCGAACAGATTTTGCACAACTGTAGGTACTCAGTTTTGCTCCCGGTTTTATTACATTGTATAGTTTTTGGAATACTTTCCTGCTCCACATTTCAGGCTGTTTGCCGGGTGAGAACGGATCGAAGAAAACACGATCGAAATGATCTTTGGGAAGTGAGTAAACAGTCTGCAAGGCATTACCGATTATAAGCTTTATCGTGTTATTATGGGGATCGGTTATTTCCGGATTTTCTGCCAAATTTCGGAAAGCAGCAAATTCATTTTCGATCTCCGTGGGAACGGATAGATTTTTTATAGCTTCGATAATTTTTATATCATTTTCCAAGCCGATTATTTTCAGGTTTTTATGACCTCTGGTTGCTGCAATGGAATTGTATCCGAGTCCGAAGCAGAAATCCAGAATGTGGAATCCATTTTCTACACCGACAGCATTCACATGTTTTTCAAAAGCTTCTTCCAGTGCACCGGAAATTGTGTGATAGTGCTCTTGATATTTTTGGTTAAAAACTGTGTAAGAGCCGTCTTGAGTTTTGATGAATTGCATAAGATTTTATTTTCTTTCCGACATAAATTCGATACTCTTTTCTGCGATGAGCCCTTTATCGAAATCCATTGTTGCAACATGGTAAGAATTTTCCAGCCAGATCAATTCCTTTTTGGAAGAACCGATTTTTTCAAATGTGAATAATGTACTTATATGGGGAATTACGTGGTCTTCTTTCGATTTGAACATAAGAACTGGCTGTCTGGTTTGCGGCAGGCTCTTACGGATGATCTTAAGTAAACGCAACATTTGATAGACGCCATTTGTGGGAGTTCGAGTGTAGGCGATCTCTTTTTCGTTCGGGTCTTTTATATCGGAAGCAATGGCAGGAGTTGATGGAATAAGAAAGCGGAGAAGCGGAACGAACCGGAATTTTGGATGAGTGAATTTACATGCATGATTTATCAGGATCATTCCTGAAATTTCTGGATGGATTTGTGACAGTCTCAGAGCTAAAGCACCTCCGAGAGAAAGTCCGCAAACATAGATATTGGAAGCTCGGGATTGAAGTATTTGCAGGGATTTCTGTAATTCTGCAATCCAATCCTGATAGCCAATTTTGTTCAGGTTTTGCCAGGTTGTACCATGTCCGGGCAGGGAAGGTAATTCTATGTGGAAGCCAGCTTCGCTAAACTGTTGGGCAAGATACATCATACTGGAAGTGGTGGATGTGAAACCGTGGATCAGCAGTACACCGATATTTTTGTTTCCATTATAGGAATATGGTTGATTGAATTCTTTCAGATCCATCGTTTCTCCTTTATTCATCGCTTTCAGCGAAGAGATTTTATTTTCCCTTCCACCTGTGACAGGTGAAATCCTGCGGATTCACCAGTCACAGGCTGATCTATCAATCCCCTTCGGGGAAAACACATCCATCATTTTCACCACGAGGTGGTTAAACAAACTAACCCCTTCTCGGAGAACAGATTTCCACCATCCTTACCACAAGGTGGTTAAGTACACCAGATATTTTTCCTTTATTCATCGCTTTCAGCGAAGAGATTTTATTTTCCTTTCTACCTGTGTCAGGTGAAATCCTACCGGATTCACCAGTCACAAGCTGATCTATTTATCCCCTTCGGTGAATTTATGTCTATCATTTTTACCACGAAGTTGCTTACAAAACTAATCCCTTCTCGGAGAACAGTTTTCCACCACCCTTACCACAAAGTGGTTAGATAAAACAGATCGGGGTTGCACAGCTACCCCGATGAGAATGAATAGAATCACATTTTCACCGAAGGTGATATATAATATTAATCCCAGATATATTTTTCATCGTACTCGATCTGATATTTTTCTAAAAATTCTCTGAATTCATCCTGAAATGAAATTTTCTTATGATGATCTTTCTGGTTATCAATATATTTTCTAACTCTATCCACATGAGATATACTTATCGAAAATGCGCCATACCCTTTCTGCCACTTGAATTTTTCTAATATTCCACCTTTATTTTTTATCCATAATGACGATGACCGTTTTGATTCCCCAATAATTTTTGCTAATGTTTCTGTTTTTGCAAGAGAGCATAGAATATGAACGTGATCTTCAATTCCTCCAACTATTAATGCATGAGAATTGAATTCGTTAAAGATTTTGGCAAGATAAGAATGCATCTCTTTTCTTATTTGTTCATCAACCAGAAAGGGATAACGGTTTTTGGTGGAGAAGATAATATGAACGAGAATTTTGGCTAAAGATTGTGACATCGTTTGCTCCTTTATTCATCGCTTTCAGCGAAGAGATTTTATTTTCCCTTCCACCTGTGCCAGGTGAAATCCTACCTGATTTACCAGTCACAGGCTGATCTATTTATCCCCTTCGGGGAATTTATATCCATCATTTCTACCACAAAGTGATTTGCAAAACTGATCCCTTTCGGGGAATTTATATCTATCATTTCTACCACAAAGTGGTTTGCAAAACTAATCCCTTCTCGGAGAACAGTTTTCCGTCATCCTTACCACAAAGTGGTTAGATAAAACAGATCGGGGTTGCACAGCTACCCAGATGAGAATGCACAAAACCGTATTTTCACCGAAGGTGATATATAACATCAAACTATAAAATATCTATTACAACCAATCTTTAGATCGTGCTACAGCCTTTTTCCATTTTGAATATTCAACCTGCCGTGTTTCTTCATTTATGAACGGTGTCCATATTTTATCTGCCTGCCAGTTTGTTGTCAGATCATCAATATTCTTCCAGAATCCCACTGCCAATCCAGCTGCATAAGCTGCTCCCAGTGCGGTTGTCTCGGTTATTATGGGACGAATAACTTCCACATTCAGGATGTCAGATTGAAACTGCATGAGAAGATCATTAGCTGTCATTCCGCCATCCACTTTCAGTTTTTTCAATTGCAAGCCGGAATCTTTTTGCATAGCTTCAAATACTTCTCTGGTCTGAAAGGCTGTTGCTTCCAAAATAGCTCTGGCTACATGCCCTTTGTTTATGTAATGAGTGAGACCAAATAAAACACCGCGGGCATTACTGTTCCAGTGTGGTGCAAAAAGTCCTGAAAAAGCAAGGACAAAATAAATTCCACCGTTGTCTTTCACGCTGGAAGCCAGAGTTTCAATTTCCGTAGATTCTGCAATCAAACCAAAATTATCGCGAAACCACTGAACCAGCGAACCAGCCATGGCAACAGAGCCTTCCAATGCATACTTAGCAGGTTCCTTACCAATCTTACAGGCAACAGTTGTGAGCAAACCGTGATGGGAATGAACAATTTCCTGCCCGGTATTTAAAAGAAGGAAACAACCAGTGCCGTATGTGTTTTTTGCTTCTCCTTTGCGGGTGCAATTTTGTCCAAAAAGAGCAGCCTGCTGATCTCCTAAACAACCACAGACAGGAATTTCATTCCCCAGAACTCCTTTCCTATGTGTATAGCCATAAATCTCACTATCTGAAGAAGGGCGAATTTCGGGAAGGATTTTATCTGGAATTCCCATAATTTTGAGTAGTTCGGAATTCCAATCCAGTGTTTCCAGGTTCATCAGCATGGTACGGCTGGCATTGGTAACATCGGTGATGTGCATCCCGCCTTTTTGTCCGCCCGTCAGGTTCCAGATAAGCCAGGAATCGATCGTGCCGAAAAGAAGCTCACCTTTTTGTGCGGCTTTTTTCAGATTTGAGATATTATCCAATAACCATTTTATTTTGGGAGCGGAAAAATATGTAACAGGCGGCAGTCCGGTTTTATCTCTGAAAAAATCATCACCATATTTTGCAGTTAATTCTATACAGATCGCATCTGTGCGAGTATCCTGCCAGACGATAGCATTATGGTAGGGAATACCGGTTTTCGGATTCCAGAGAACAGTAGTTTCCCGCTGGTTTGTTATACCCAGTGCAGCAATTTCATTCGCATTAATATTGGATTTTTCCAATGTAGCAGAAATTACTTTTTTTGTGTTTTTCCATATTTCCAGTGGATCATGTTCCACCCAGCCGGGTTTGGGATAGAATTGTTTGTGTTCAAGTTGATGAGATGCGATGATCTTACTCGTGTGATCGAATAGAATAAAACGGGTGCTTGTAGTACCTTGATCAATGGCGGCTACATATTTTTTCGGTTTCAAAATATCTCTTTCATCACTTTAAGATACAATTGGTACACTTCATCATTAAAGCATGAAAAAATAATCTTTTTGATAGTATTATTTTCATGGAGGAATTTTTTTATTTCCAGCAAGGCGATTTTTGTTGCTCGTTCTTTTGGAAAGCAATAAACCCCGGTGCTGATAGCCGGAAAGGCGATCGATCTGATGTTATTTTTCACTGCAAGTTTCAAGCTGTTCTTATAACAACTTACCAGTAATTCGTCTTCATTGTTTTTACCACCGTGCCAGATAGGACCAACGGCGTGAATAACGAATTTTGCAGGCAATCTATAACCCTTTGTTATTTTAGCTTCTCCTGTAGGACAGCCATCTAATCTTCTGCATTCTTTCACGAGTTCCGATCCGGCAGCCATATGGATAGCACCATCCACACCGCTTCCGCCGAGCAGAGTATTATTGGCAGCATTTACGATCGCATCAACTTGCAGGGTTGTAATATCTCCTTTTATAACTTGAATATGGTTCAGCATGACCTTCTTTTTTTTCTCGTATTGTTTTAAGATTTCCATTCCTTTACTTGTTATTCGATATTTCTGTTTTGAACTACCCGGATTTTGAGGGATCGTATATCTTATAAGTCCTCTTCCTCTTAATAATGAAATAGCTCTTTTGAAATTACCGGATTTTCCCGTTCTGCCAAGGTTTTCGGCAATTTCTTTACTGGAAAGCGTTCTCTCGGAACAGCCTTTTAAAATATTGATATGAATATCAGCAAAGAATGACTGATCCCATTCGAACTCTCTAAAGAAATCAAAATACTGGATCTGCTCGATCGTTTGAATATCAGTTATGGAAGCTGATTTCCTCATTTCCTTGATTGTGTTGATAAGACCATTTGTGGATGAATCATGACATGTTATTTTAGTTTTATCTTTTAATTGCGGCTGGATCGTTTTTGCCAATTGTTTTCCCAGTTCCACTCCCCACTGATCGAAGCTGAAAATATTCCATACAATTCCCTGCGTGAATATTTTGTGCTCATACATAGCAATCAGACTGCCGAGTGTTCGTGGCGTCAGTTTCTTAAAGAGGATCGAATTGGTTGGTATGTTTCCTTTGAAGACCTTAAAGGGTAGAAGTTTTTTTATTTCTTCTTCAGATTTGCCGGAAGCTTTAAATTCTGATAGAACTTCTTCTTTGCTTTTTCCTTTCATCAGTGCTTCTGTTTGTGCAAGGAAATTAGATATCAGCTTCTGATGATGATCTCCGATGGGATTGTGACTGACGGCAGGAGCCAGGAAATCACATGGTATCATTTTTGTTCCCTGATGAATAAGCTGATAAAAAGCGTGTTGTCCGTTCGTTCCCGGTTCTCCCCAGATAATCGGTCCGGTTTGATAATTTACATTTTTTCCGTTTCTATCAACATATTTTCCATTGCTTTCCATATTTCCCTGTTGGAAGTATGCCGGGAATCTGTGTAGATACTGATCGTAAGGTAATATAGCTTCGGTTTCACTTTCAAAGAAATTTGTGTACCAGAGTCCAATTAAAGCCAGGATAACAGGGATGTTTTCTTCAAAGGAAGTCTCTTTGAAATGTGTGTCCATTGCATATGCACCTTCCAGAAGTTCTATATAATTTTCGAAACCTATAAAGCAGGCAATAGAAAGACCAATGGCACTCCAAAGTGAATATCGTCCACCTACCCAATCCCAGAAAACGAACATATTCTCAGGATCGATCCCGAACTCGATAACGCCTTCTTTGTTTGTGGAAATAGCCACGAAATGCTTTTTAATGTGTTCTTCATTTTGAGCAGAATTCAAGAACCACTTCCTGGCAGTAAATGCATTTGTCATAGTTTCCTGGGTTGTAAAGGTTTTGGAAGCTATCATAAAAAGAGTAGTTTCCGGGTTCAGCCTCTTCAGAGTTTCCACAATATGAGAACCATCTACATTAGAAACAAAATGCACATCGATATTGATCTTCTTGTATGGCTTCAGGGCTTCCGTTACCATCAGGGGACCAAGGTCGGAACCACCGATACCGATATTTACAATATCCGTTATTATTATTCCCGAAAACCCTATCCAATGACCGGAAATGATCTTATCGGAAAATTCTTCCATTTTCTTAAGAACAGCATTAACATCCGGCATCACATCTTTTCCATCTACCATAACAGGATTGTTTGAACGATTCCGAAGTGCCGTGTGAAGAACAGCCCTGTTTTCGGTCTCATTGATCTTTTCACCGGAAAACATTTTGCCGATCGCATCTTTAAGCTTAACTTCTTTTGCCAGCTTGAAAAGTAATTTCAATGTTTTTGTAGTTATTATATTCTTGGAAAGATCAACGAGCATGTCTTCAAAAGTTAAAGAGAATTTCGAAAATCTCTCTTTATCTTTTTCAAACAGATCTTTCATCTGAACGGATTTCATTTCCTTAAAATGTTCTCGAAGCTTTTTCCAGGCTTCCGTTTGAGTCGGGTTGATTTTTTTTAACATAATCTGCTCCATACCAACTTATTAAACTTCCGAAGTTTTTAAAACTCTCGGAAGTTTTTTCTAATTCAATATATTTCCCAGCCCTGAAGGACTGGGCTATTGATTATTTTCCGTGTGCTTTGTGGCTCATCTTTTTTGTTCGTTGCTAAATTATCTCTCACACCAAATACCCCGCTAAAACTCCTTCCTCTTTTTCAAATTCCCGTAACATACTCACAAGATAAATATCAGCTTCGGGATATACCTGTTTAAACTTTTTCAAATTTTGTTTCGACCCATCATTCCATTTCACTTCTAAAGCAAATAACTTGTTTTCCTTCTGCAAAATAAAATCAATTTCCTGCTTGTTTTTTGTTCGCCAATAATTTATTTTTGTGAGCGGATCGGCTTTCTTAAGTAGTTGAGAAAAAACAAAATTTTCTAATAATTCTCCCCTGTCTGGTCTGAATTCCATTTCACCGAAATTGGAAACCAGGAAATTCCTAATACCGTTATCTATGAAATAACATTTGGGAGTTTTTCTTAATTCCGTAGCCAGATTTTTATGATACGGCTTTATGATCTTGGTAATATAACCGGATTCCAGTGCACTGAGATAATGTTCCAAAGTTTGTTTATGCAATCTTGTTTCATTCGATAATTTGGAAATATTCAATTCTTTTCCCATAAAAACAGCGAGAAGCTTGATCAAATGATTAAATTGTTCGACCTTTTCCAGATTGAAAATATGACGAATATCTTTCATTATGTAAGAGTTAACTATATCTTCCAAATCCCTGATCTTATCTTCTTTTTTCTTTTCCAGAACGATTTTGGGAAAGCCGCCGTAGAGCAGGAATTCCTTTAATAGATTTCGCATTTTTTCACTTTCAAATCTTAGAGGATCTTCTTCTAATTTGTAAGGATCTATCTCTAAGAGTTTTTTACTTATTGCTGTTTCATTTTTAAAAGCACAAAATTCTGAAAAAGAAAGTGGGTATAATTCAAATACTATCTTTCTTCCAACCAAAGATTCTCTGAATTTCTTGCGAATTTGCAATGACGATGAACCGCTGAGAATAAATTTGTATCGATCCGAATGATGATCTACAAAGTATTTGATCAAGCTGGAAAAATCGGAAGCATATTGAATTTCATCGATAAAAATAAAGTTAGTTTTGTTTGTATCTAATTCTTGTGAAGATAGAAAAGCAAGAAATTCATTAACTCCTTTATTGATAATAGAAAGATTGGATGGATCTTCAAGATCAAAATAAAGTGTTGTATCCTCTACATATTCTTCCATAAGATGTTTCATAAGTGTAGTTTTGCCAACTTGACGTGCACCTAAAATGAAGATCGCTTCTTTGCGAGCCAGAGCATCTTTCAGTTTTCTTTCTATTGTTCTATGATAATATTTCATTATTAATCTCCGAAAACAAAAGGAAACAGACTGTAAAAATAGTCAAACTATTTTTACACTACACTGTAATAATAGTATAACTTTTTGGACAATATATTCCAAAATTTCTACTTCACTTTCCAATCGTTGGTTCTTCCTTCCAGATTTGACTTTCATTTCTTTTGCAATATCAACCCACTCATTGCAGGAATGATATTTGTTGTTGTTTCCGTTAGAAGATCAAAATATAAATTTAGCCGGGAATCTAATTTTCTATCCTCGGAATTGTTGTTAATAACGATTATCAGTTCATCTTTTTCCAGAAATCGTTTATAAATAATGATATTATTTTTTGCGAGTATAAATTCAAAATTTCCTCTGCGAAGTGAAATACTATCTTTCCTGATCTCAATCAGTTTTTTATACCAATTCCTGAGTTCTACAGAATCTTCATCTTCTTCAAACTTCCAGTTAAATGGTCTGCGATTATCGGGATCGTGTCCACCCATCATCGCTATTTCATCACCATAAAAGATATGAGGAGTTCCCACAAACGTCATTTGGAATAGAACTGCCATCTTAAGTTTTGCAATATTTCCATTAGCAGACTGTAGAAAGCGGAAAGTGTCGTGGCTATCAAGCAGATTCATCATTGCCTGAGTTGCCTGGAGAGGATATTTTTGCAATCCCTCTTTAATGATCTTTGCAAAATTCTCAGATGACGAGTTTCCAATAAAAAATTCATAGACCGGATCCTTGAAATATTTGTAATTCATCACAGCATCGAAATATTCTTGCGTAACCCATTCGGCAGCATTATGCCAGATCTCTCCAACCAGATATGCATCGGGTTTAATCGATTTTACTTTCCGGCGGAAAATTTTCCAAAACCAGAATGGAACTTCATTTGGAATATCGAGCCTGAAACCATCGATGTCAAACTCGTTCAACCAGAAATCAGCTACATCCAGAATATATCTCACAACGTCTTTGTTTACATTTGCTTCATCCTGATCTTTAATATAATTTTCTTCAGGATGTTTTCGATCCAGATCAAAATTCAAGTCCGGCATTATGGAGTGTCCCCACCAACATTGATAATATTTTTTAGCATCAAAATCTTGTGTAATCTCATCCGGGATCGGCCATTTATGCCAATCAAACCAATTATAATATTTTGAGTTCTTTCCTTTTTTCACACAGTCCTGAAATGCAAAGAAACCCACGCCAACGTGATTAAAAGCAAAATCAACAATTACTCTAATTCCATTCTGATGAAGTTCTTTTACAAGCTTGATAAATTCATCATTTGTACCAAAATGCGGGTCGATCTTAAAATAATCGAATGCTTCATATTTATGATTGGAAGCTGCCTGCACCAGCGGATTGAAATATATGATCGTGACCCCCAAATCTTTTAGATAATCAATTTTCTGTTTTACACCTTCCAGATCACCACCATAAAACAAATAATGTTTGTTATCATCTTCCTGAAGAATTTTTGTATTATACCAGTCATCGATAAAATTGTATTTTCCTTCTTTCGCAGCGGGAGATAATTTATTCTCTTTTTGATAATACCATTCGGAAAAATCGGGATCAATTTTGTGATTCCCATTACAAAATCTATCGGGGAATATCTGATAGAAAATACCGTCTTTTACCCAATCAGGTGTATCGAAATCATCAGCTCTGTGCTCAATTTTTTCCGGCTTTCTTCCTACAAAAACAACCGAATTACGATTCCCAAACTTATCTTGGGCAAATCCCTCTGCAGATTCATCTATTACCCAATTTCCATCGACTATAAATTTGTATTCGTAACGTCCTTTTTCCAATTCTAAATTTATTTCATAAATTCCGTTCTTTTCGGTTAATTCATATTCTTGCGTGTTCCAATTATTGAAATCACCGGCAATGAAAACTTTTTGTTTACTTCCTGTTAAAGGACTATATTTAAAATTCTTCATTAATTTCTCCACAACCATATTAAAAGAATTTATCCTGTTTATTGGTCAATAAATTTTCAAGCATTGACACAAATTATTCATAAAACAAATTAACATCAATAACATTGGAGGAGTAGTGAAAAAAATAAATTTTAAAGATTTTTATGTAAAACCAAAATTACCTGAAAATTTAGAACCGTTAAATGAATTGGCAGAAAATTTATGGTCAACCTGGAACACTGACGCATACCGTTTGTTCAGCAGGATTGATCCGGGTTTGTTTAGAAAATTTAATCATAACCCGGTAAAATTGATCCAAAAAGTTCCTGCTGAAAAATTTCAAAAACTATCTCAGGAAAGCGGGTTCTTGAATGAGCTGGATACAGTCTATAAGCAGTTTATGTCTTATAAAGGTTATAAAGGGTATTATCGGGAAAATGGGAAAAGGAAAAATTTCGCTAATGATTTCCAGATCGCCTATTTTTCAATGGAATTTGGTTTGCACGAATCGCTTCCGATATATTCTGGAGGTTTGGGTATTTTATCGGGAGATCACCTGAAAGCTGCATCAGATATGAGTTTGCCCCTAACCGGGTTTGGGCTTCTTTATAGATATGGATATTTTAACCAGAAGATCGATCTGAATGGAAAACAGACAGAAGTTTACAAAGAAAATAAATGGTATTCCAAACCGATAAAAAAAGTTACTGATGATAATGGTGAAGATATTGTAATTGAAATTAAAATCCGTGGTGAAAAAATTTATTTAAAAGCCTGGGAAATTCAAGTTGGTAAGGTTCCACTTTATTTATTAGATGCAAATTTGGATATGAATAAACCACATCATCGGAAAATAACAGATTACCTTTATGTTTCCGATCGGGAAATGCGGATATTGCAGGAAATTGTTTTAGCTTTCGGCTCGTTGAAGTTAATTGAAAAATTAGAAATTGAGCCGACTGTATATCATTTGAATGAAGGTCATTCCGCTTTTCTTATAATTAAACGCTTGAATAATCTTATGAATTTAAAAGAATTCTTTTTTGATGAAGCAAGAGAAGTAATTCGATTAAGTACGGTTTTTACAACTCATACTCCCGTTCCTGCCGGGAATGAAGCCTTCGAAATGAAACTGGTTAAGCATTATCTGTCGGATGAGATCAA
Source organism: Candidatus Cloacimonadota bacterium (assembly GCA_030595905.1). Lineage (GTDB taxonomy): Bacteria > Cloacimonadota > Cloacimonadia > Cloacimonadales > TCS61 > JACNIV01. The sequence continues at coordinate 15,833 of JAUVLE010000025.1, forward strand.
AGCAACAAATATGAGTTTTGAACAATTTGCAGATTTCGCAAGAATTAGTGATAGTAACGATTTTTCATTATCCGTTCTGGCAATTAAATTTGCAAAACACATAAATGGTGTTTCCAAGCTTCATAGTATTGTCTCCAAGGAAATGTGGAATCCCATCTATCCAAATATTTATGAAGATGAAATGCCAATCGATGCCATTACGAATGGAGTTCATATTCCCACCTGGCTCAGCAGGCAAATGTCAAAACTTTTCGATAGGTATATCGGGTCTGATTATGAGCATAATGCTGATGAAGAAAGTATTTGGAAGAACATCCTGTCCATTCCTGATATTGAAATTTGGGAAGCTCATCAACAGCGTAAACAGCAGATGATCACATTTATAAGGAAAAGATTACGCGATCATTTAATGTATAGAAGTTCTGAATTTGCAACCACAGAAAAGATTAAGAATGTTCTTGCTCCATATAAACTTGTAATCGGATTTGCCAGAAGATTTGCAACTTACAAACGGGCAAATTTAATTCTAAAAGATAAAACTAAATTATTAAAATTGATACTGGATCCCGAAAGACCTATACAATTTGTTTTTGCCGGCAAAGCTCATCCAGCCGATGAATTCGGTAAAGCTATGATAAAAGAGATCATAGATTTTGCCAAAGAAAATCAGGTTGAAGATAGCTTTGTTTTCATCGAAGATTATGATATGAACGTAGCTCGCCATATTGTTCAAGGTGTGGATATCTGGATGAATACTCCGCTAAAACCAAAAGAGGCAAGCGGGACTTCCGGTATGAAAGCAGGTATGAACGGAGTGATGAATTTAAGCGTGTTAGACGGATGGTGGCCCGAATGTTATAATTCGGATAATGGCTGGGCAATCACAGCCGGCTCCCAGCAGGAAGATCCGCAAATTAGAGACACATTAGATGCAAATGAAATGTATGATATTTTGGAAAATGAAATTGCACCGATTTATTATAATCGCGATAAAAATCGCATTCCATCACGTTGGATAAAAATGATGAAACATTCAATTTACGACGTTGGCAAAGGATTTAATATGCACAGAATGCTTCGAGAATATCTAACAAAATTCTACTTACCGATCTCGGAAGATGTAAAAAAAATCTCGGTTGATAACTATAAATATCTCAAACAACTGCGGGATATAGAGTCAAAATTACAAAATCATTGGCAAAAAGTTAAATTTGTTGATGTAGACATTAATATTCAGGATTCGGAAATTATTAGTAGTGGTGAAGTGATAAAAGCTAAAGCTAAAATCGATATAGATGGGTTGGATGCAAAATTGCTAAAAGTTGAATTATTCAATAAAAATGATGAAAATGATTTTAATGTTTATGAATTAGATTTTGTTAAGAAAGAAAAAAATATCGCAATTTTTGAAGGTGAATTTACCATTACAGGTTCAGGGAAACAAAGTTTCAATCTCAGAATTCGTCCTAATCAAACTGATTTGATAGAATTTTATGAATATGTAAAATGGTATTATTAAAAGATGAGACGCAAAGATACAAAGAAAAAGAACAACACAGAGACACTGAGACACAGAGAGTGGCTTTAATAAAACCTTGCAATAATTCCCTTCTTGAGAGGGGTACGGCTTTAGCCGTGGGGCGTGTCATCTTCGCAATGACAGGTTTTATAAAGTTTACCATTGCGGAAGTTTATCTGCTTTTGGCAGATTATTAACCATCCGCAAGGTAATCAAATCCTGTGACTTAGTGGTAAAATGAGATAAAAGAATGAATGAAAAACTTGGAATCCCGATATTACAAAAAGTAAAAGATCACTTTAAAATTAAAGAAGAAAACATAAACAAAAATAGAAAATTAGTTTTTGAAAGTCAGATCGAACTCCGTAAATTTGCCCAGAAATTAAATGAAGGCAAAGATATAATCTTTAATAGCTCCAAAGCAGCTACTCCCGGTGAATTGAATGCAGTGCTGATCATAACCGGTTTAACGCAAAAAATAATTACAAAATATACTGAGGATATCAATCCAAAAATCATTGAAAAAGCATATCAATTTCTCATTGATGAAATCGGACAATATAATTTAGATACTTTTGAGAAGGATTATCAAGAAAAATTTATATCATCTGAAAAAGCAGATTTCCTAAACGAAACGTTATTGATCTGGCTGATAAATCAGAATCCCGCATTTGAGAAATATCGGGAACTCTTTAATGACGATATATTAAAAACCAAGAGTAATTATCCTGCTCATTTCGAATATTTAAAGGAATTTTTTAAAACGCAGCCTTCAGTTGATAATAAAAAAATTGATTTCATCAGTTTCCTTTTGGAACCAATGCTCAAATTTCCTAATTCAATATTCGATCAGCTAAATTTTATTAAAGAACATTGGAAAGAATTGATCGATGACGATTTACTTTTACTTTTGCAAGGGATAGGTTTTTTAAAGGAAGAAAATAAGGCTCATTTTACCGGTCCGGGACCTGCACAGATTCACGAATTTAGTGATGAAGAATATGAAAAATTTACTGAAGATAAAGATTGGATGCCGCACCTGATATTACTTGCGAAAAGCACTTATGTTTGGCTGGATCAACTTAGCAAAAAATACAAAATAGAAGTAATACATCTGGATCAAATTCCGAAAGAAGAACTGCAGTTGCAGTCAAGTCGCGGAATTACTGCTATTTGGCTTATTGGTATCTGGCAAAGAAGCTATGCTTCCAAAAGGATAAAAGAGATAAATGGTGATGCTGATGCAATCGCGTCAGCTTACTCTTTGGATGGCTACCGAATTGCCGACGATCTTGGTGGCGAACAGGCTTTGGAAGTTCTAAAAAGAAATGCTGCAAACGTTGGCATTCGTATCGGATGCGATATGGTGCCAAATCATACAGGATTAGATTCAGAGTGGATTGTTGAACATCCGGAGTGGTTTCTGCAGCTCGATCATCCTCCTTTTCCTTCTTACACGTTTACCGGTGAAGATCTTTCGCAAAAAAATGAAATTCAGGTAAGAATAGAAGATCACTACTTTGAAAAGAGTGATGCAGCCGTTGTTTTCCAATATACAAAAGATGGGAAAAACCGATATATTTATCACGGAAATGATGGAACCAGTACTCCCTGGAATGATACTGCACAGCTTAATTATCTGCTTCCTGAAGTGCGAAAAGCTATCAGCGATAAAATAATTGAGATCGCTAAAAAATTTCCCATAATTCGCTTTGATGCAGCGATGACCTTAGCAAAAAAACATATTCAGAGACTTTGGTTTCCTCAGCCGGGAAGTGGTGGAGATATTGCCACGAGAAGTGAATATGGAATGACTAAAGCAGAATTCAACAAAATATTCCCAAATGAATTTTGGCGGGAAGTGGTTGATAGAGTCGCAATTGAAGCTCCGGATACTCTGCTTCTGGCAGAAGCATTTTGGATGATGGAAGGATATTTCGTGCATACATTGGGGATGCATCGTGTTTATAACAGCGCTTTTATGCATATGCTAAAAGATGAGGATAATGCAAAATACAGGAAATCAATTTTTAACATATTAGAATTTAATCCGCAAATATTAAAGCGCTTTGTGAATTTTATGAGCAATCCAGATGAAGATACAGCAATCGCACAATTTGGCAGTGACGATAAATACTTTGGAGTTTGCATTGTGATGAGCACAATGCCCGGGTTACCGATGTTCGCTCACGGACAGATCGAAGGTTTTACAGAACGCTACGGAATGGAGTTCAAAAAGGCTAAATGGCAGGAAAATGAAGATGAAAATCTGATCGAAAGACACAATCGTGAAATCTTCCCGCTGCTTAATAAAAGATACCTTTTCTCCGAAGTTGATAACTTTGTTCTATTTGATTTTATTACAGATTCAGGCAACCTTAACGAGAACGTATTTGCTTACACCAATAAATTTGAAGATCAGCATTCGCTGGTAGTTTACAATAATAAATATCAGCAGACTTCCGGTTGGATAACCCAGGCAAATGTTCCAATTAAAAAAGATGAAGAAACGGTTTGGATAAAAAAAAATCTGGGTGCAGCCTGGGAACTGCATAATGATCCTGATTATTTTGTTATTTTCAAAGATGAGATTTCAGGACTTGAATTTATACGTAATTCCAGAGAAATTCACGAAAAGGGATTATTTCAAGATTTAGGAGCCTTTAAATATGCAGTTTATCTAAATATTTATGAGGTAAAAGATGATATTGAAAAACACTATTCCAAACTGGCAAAATACCTTCAAGGCGGCGGTGTGGATAATCTTCAGCGTTTATTAAAACGAATTGAATTACTTCCTCTTCTGGAAAATTTCCACACTTATTATGATTGGAATGTATTGTCTCAACTCGTGCAGATAACAACAATGCAGGGTTTTGCAGAATTCAGGTTAGAATTATTGAGCAGAATTGAAGATTTTCTGTCAGTCCTGAAAAAATGGATAAATTCGAAAACTGAAATTACTGAAATTTCAAAATTAATTTCAACTGATCTATCTTTTTATTATGAACACCAGGCGGAGTTACTGCTTTCTAATGATAAAAAACTATATCTGATTTCCTGGATATTAATGCGGGATTTAGG
>JAUVLE010000155.1 GCA_030595905.1 Candidatus Cloacimonadota bacterium
GCTTTCGGTCTTTCCGGTTTATGGATAGCTCTGGGAAATACAATAATCGGTGTGTTTGGAGTTTGGTATCTACTGGGTAACAGGGTCAAACAGGAAACGATGAAATACAGCGTACATACAATGCCCGAATATCTTGAAGCAAGATACAATTGTTCTTTTCTTAAGATATTTACCTCAGCCGCTATATTCATTTTCTTTATACCATATACTGCCGCTGTATTTATGGGACTCAGCTATCTTTTTGAAGTCACATTCAATATGCCATATACTTATGTTCTGCTCTTCATGGGAGTTTTCACGGGAATTTATCTTGTGCTCGGCGGCTATAAATCTATGGCAATGATCGATGTAATATTTGGAATGATCATGACTGTTGGCGTTTTCATACTATTGGGATTTACAATTCACAAAGGCGGGGGACTGCCGAATATTTTTGAAAGCCTCAGGAATATAAACCCTAAACTTTCTGCTCCCGTTGGACCTCCGGGATTCATACCCTTAGCATCTCTTGTGTTCCTAACCAGTGTTGCGCCATTTGCCATGCCGCAATTATTACAAAAATTCTACGCAATTAAAGATCAAAGATCAATTAAAATTGGAATGTTCGCATCTACTGCTTTTGCGTTTATTGTAACCTGTGTCGCATATTTTACCGGTGCATTATCCAGAATTTTTCTAACTCCGGAAAATAATCCGCTGGCTGTTGCCTATAATAGTTTGGGAAAGATAGTTCCAAACAAAATCGATGCCATTATGCCTGAACTTCTAATAACAGTTATTCCATCCGCACTCACAGTTATAATTCTGCTTCTCATTCTGTCTGCTTCGATGTCAACTTGAGCTGCATTGGTTCTTATTTCAAGTTCATCTATTACCAAAGATATTTATAAAGGATTTATAAATAAAAATGCTAAAGATAAACAACTTACTTCGCTGGTAAGAATCGGTAGTGCATTTTTCATATTACTTTCCATGATCCTGGCTTTTCTCAAACCTGCTGTGATCGTTACGATCCTTTCCATCTCCTGGGGAGCGATTGCATCAGTATTTCTGGGACCTTTCATCTGGGGATTATTCAATAAGAAAATTACCCGCATGGGAGCGATTGCCGGTTCTGTTGGCGGTTTGGGAATTTGCATTATTCTGTTTGTTGTGTGGGGAGCCAGAATGGTTCCGCAGGCTGGCAGTGTTGGAATGCTGTCATCACTGGCTTTGGTTCCAGTATTTAGTTTATTTGGAAAGAAAAATTAGTGGATCACGAGTCCTCTCGTGATTTGTTGTCAGCAAAACTCGTGATTTGCCGTCAGAGGACTGACGGACTACAGCGAAAAATTCACCCTGAAAGAGTCAACTGCAAGAATACTTTGAAAGAAACTTTTTCAGGGTCAAATTTATAAATCAACTTTTCTTTGCGCCTTCGCGTTCTTCGCGGTTAAAAAATTAAGACATTTCGGACAGATCGATGATCTATCCCTACAACATCAGGCAATGATATTATTGAGGTTTACGAATATATTAAAGTTTTCCCTTCGCGTTCTTCGAGGTTAAAATTTTAATTCTTCCGGCTTTTCCAAAACAAATTCCACTTCCACGACCACCAACGGCAAATTATGTTTTATAAATCTTAATTTGGCAAAATCCTTTTCGGTGATGAGAAGCTGATCGATTCTTTCTTTCTTTAATTCGGTTTCTATCTTCTGCAGAATGGCTTTATCTTTAAAATCGTAATGATCGGGAAAACAGAAATGTTTCTCAAAAGATAAATCTGTTTTACGAATCGTATTTTCAAATGATCTCGGTAATCCGATACCGGAAAGAAGAGCCAGTTTTCCAACAGGTTGAATTTTATTTCCGTCTTTATCGGAGAAACATTTGATGCGGTATTCACCTTGTAAAATAGGTTTATTATATTTTTTGATTTGATTAGGTATTTCTCCATCTCCGTTAAAGACAATGTAATCGGAATACTTAAGAGCAGAAAGCGGTTCTCTTAGAATTCCAGCCGGCAAAATAAAACCATTACCGATCCCACCGATCTCGTTGAATACAACAAAATCAAGGTCGTGAAAAACTTTTAAATGCTGGAAAGAATCATCTAAAATTATATAGTCGAGGTTTGGGAATTTTTCCTCCAAAATCCTAATTGATAACCTGCGGTTCTTTCCAACAATTACAGGAATGCCTTTCAATTTGGATGCTAAAAGAAATGCTTCATCTCCTGCATCTCTGGCAAAATCAAAAACCTCATTTTCATCAGAGATCAGTTTATTTTCGTTTTCAAACTTTCCTTTGTACCCACGATGAGAAACTGCAATTTTGAATCCTTTTTCTTTCAAGTAATTTGTTAGAAAAATGGTGAAAGGTGTTTTGCCGCTGCCGCCACTGACGATGTTCCCCACGCTGATGATCTTGCATTTGCTTTTATATCTCTGCTTCGTAAGTAGTCGCCTTAATTTCAATATCAAAGAATATTTGAATGAGATCGGCCAGAGCAGGTAAGAAATCGGTGAACGTTTGTATAAATGATTTTCAATTAGATTTTGCATATTTTACCACACATAGGAAATATAGATGTTACTGAGGAACCATTTAAAGCCAATGTCCCAATCCAGTCTTATGGTGGAATCATTTTTTAATTTGAAGCTATAACCCAAACCTATAGTAAAATTTGGAACTCCAAAATTTGTAATAATGTCATCATCATCTGAATTAGGTCCGCCGGGATTAAAAATCAATGATTCCATTTGAACGAAATCAAAACCTGCATTCAATGACCAAAACACACCGGATTTCTTATTCCTAGCAAAAAACTGGTTCCTGCGCGCAGCGATACCGTAAACTTTATAATCACTGAAATCATCACAAGCATGGATGTACACCGTGGCTTCATAAAAATGCTGATTATTTAATTTATGAGTTGATATCAGTCCGAAACAAATCCTGGGAGAAATAAGAGGACTGACTGAAATAAATTTCTGATCAAATTTGAATTTGATACTGTCATTTGAAACCGGAGTTTTAGTTTGAGCAGAAAGGATGCTGCAAGATAAAAGAAAAAATAATATTGAAAGAACTATTGATTTTATTTTCATTTTTTACCACACAAAACTTATGTATAAATTACTTATCAAAATCTTTAAACCAACATCGGCAGAAATTCTGAAATAATGTCCATTGTTTAATCTCCAACTATAACCACATCCAATTGCCAGATCCGGAAAAACAATCCAACTTGGATTTGAAGGACTTGAACCTCCAGGATCAAGACTAAAATCAATGTAAATAGACTCAAAGCCAACATTGAAAAACCAGTTAAAGCCGCTGTAGTCAGCATTTTTAAAATATGCATTTCTATACTTTGCTCCCCAAAAGTATATTTTATAAAATTCATTTACATCATGTTCCCAAACATGAGGAATTAAATCAGCATGAAGGATTAGTGTTCCTTCTTGATAGACTTTCTTAAGTTTCATACGTTGAGATAATCCAATACCAACATCTGCGACGACAACAGGAGAAATATAAAGTTCAAATTTAAAGTTTTTCCAATCTTTTTTTGCTAATTCTATTTTTTCTTGAAAAGTTGATTCTTCCGCAAAAAGTGAAAGAAATATAAAGAGGAACAGCAAAATAATTAATGTGCTTTTCATCTTTCCTTAATTTTCCTCAATCCGAATTTTCGTTGTTCGTTTTTGCCTGCCTTGGCGTAGTGTAACAAAGACAGGTTCGTTGCTAAAATCAAAATTCTATCCCCTTCCTGGCTTCCACGCCAAGTACAAAATAGTGTTTTATTTCTTTCATTTCCGTAACCAGTGATGCCCTTTGCAAGACTTCATTCTTTGCATATCTGCCGGTCATGATAATTTCCGTATCGGTGTCCATTTCCATCAGTTCAAGCTGTTTTTGCAAAGGCAGTAATTTCCATTTTACTGCAACATTTATCTCATCGATAACAATTATGTCGTACTCGTTGGAAGCAATAGTTTCCTTGCATTTATTGTAAGCTTTTTCAGCTTCTTCAAAATCTATTTTATCTGGATTTTCAGGATTTACAAGCTGTGCTGTTCCGAATTGGAAAATATCAATATTATTCTGTTTTCCCAGGAATTTTATCTCGCCATAAACAAAGTTCTTTTTCATAAACTGGATAAGACAAACCCTTTTGCCATTTCCAAGAGCACGAATGATCAATCCCAGCGCTGCTGTAGTTTTGCCTTTTCCATTTCCCGTATAAATGTGGATCATGTCTTTTTACCTTCAAAATAAATTTGTAACTTTTATTATTCAATGAAAATTCATGTCAATAAACTTATTATTTTAGAATTCAATTGACATCAGGAATCTTCTAATATTTCTTTGAAATGAATTTGGAAAGGGCAAAAAATGAAAAAAAGAAAACTTGATATCGGTCCATATATCTACCTGTTACCAGCCGCTATAATCATAATCGTATTTCGTCTGGTTCCCATCCTGCTTTCATTCATTGTAAGTTTCTTCGATTGGACAGTGCTGGGTCCCGGCAAATTTATAGCGTTGCAGAATTATTCAAAAATGATGCACGATGTCGAATTCTGGCAATCGATGATGAATACATTCTGGCTTGTTATCTTTGTTGTGCCCATTAGTTTGGTGTTATCTCTTTTCTTTGCTGCTTTATTGAATGGCATCAAAAAGCTAAAAAGTTTTTTCCGTTCGGTATATTTCATTCCAACTGTAACTTCGATGGTAGCTATTTCCATTGTATGGAAGATCATCTTCAACCAGCAGACCGGGCTGGCTAATTTCTTTTTGGAAAATCTCGGAATAGACCCGCTGGCCTGGCTGGCAGAAAGCAGGGGTATATTTCAACTTCTTTTTGCCAATTTTGGAATCGATCTGCCTTCCTGGCTTGGTGGTCCTTCCCTGGCGTTGTTTTGCATCATGATAGTTACTATCTGGAAAGGACTGGGATATAACACAATTATTTTTTTAGCGGGATTGCAAAATATTCCAAATGTTTATTACGAAGCGGCAGATATCGATGGAGCAGGAAAAATAAAGCAATTTTTCAAGATCACCTGGCCGCTTATCTCACCCACTACATATTATGTGCTCATGATGACAACTATCGTTACGTTCCAGGTATTTTCCCAGATATATCTGATGACCGGTCCTCCTGTAGGTGGTCCTTTGGGAACAACCAAAGTTATTGTTTATTTCCTGTTTGAAAAAGGATTTGGAGAAAGCAACGACCTGAGTTATGCCAGTGCGATCGCTTTAGTGCTTTTTGCTATAATTCTCAGCCTGACCATGCTGCAGAAACGATTGGAAAAGAAAGTTCATTATTAAAGGTATTGCAATGAATTTAAAGAAATCTATATCATTCTTAATTCTGTCTGTCTGTGGACTTGTAATGGTAATTCCTTTTTTATGGATGGTCACCACTTCCGTAAAATCGCAGTTGGAAGTAAATAAAGGAAACGTAGGTTTCCTGCCAATCGAGGAATTCTCTATCTATTCGGAAGGAGAAGAGGAATACCGTATGACCCTGATCAAAGATGAAGGTGACAGTTCGTATGTTCATCTTTTCAATGAAAATATGGAGAGGATCTCTTCTTATAAAAAAATCCCGAATTCGAGTATCATAAACAAACGGCAATTCAAGTTTCATTTCAATAATTTTGTAGTTGCCTTCAATAAGGTTCCTTTTGGAAGGTATTTTTTAAATACTTTATTTGTATCGATTTCGGTGGTTATTGGTGTTTTAATTACCGGTTCATTGGCTGCTTATGCGTTTGCAACAATGAAGTTCAAGGGTAGAGATTTTTTCTTTTATCTTTTTATCAGTATGATGATGGTTCCCCAGCCCGTTTACCTGATCCCGTCGTATGTACTGCTTAACCATTTGGGCTGGATAGATACATATAATGCACTTATTATACCATGGATAGCTAATATCTTTACGATATTCCTACTACGTCAGCAGTTTAAAACCATTCCGCGCGATCTTTTTGATGCTGCGGAAATAGACGGCTGTAACCGCTTGAAGATATTGTGGAAAATAGTTATGCCGCTTTCCAAATCTGTGATCGCAACCGCTGCCATATTCGGTTTTATCGGAAGCTGGAATAGCTTTATGTGGCCACTTATCATGACGGACAGCCCTGAGAAGCGTGTATTGCAGGTTGGTCTAAGTTATTTCTCACAGGAAGCTTCTGCGCAGACAGCACTGTTAATGGCTGCTTCCACTTTCAGCATTCTGCCGCTTATTATCCTTTTCCTGATCGCCCAAAAGCAGATCATTGCCAGTTTTGCTTCCAGCGGGTTGAAGGGGTGATGAAGTTCTACCTCACCCTTGGTCCCTCTCCTGTCAGGCGAGGGATGCCGAAGAAAATGAGATAGGATTTTTTGCATGGACAGGTAAAAATGAATATAAAGATGCTCTGCATCTAAAATAGAAGGAGGTTAAAATGAAAATCATCTGCAAAATTCTGGTAATAATAGGCGCTGTATTAATGTTGTTCGGTTTTATAACTTTCCTGAAAGGAAGCGCCTTTTTGGGAGTAGGTTATCCGGTGAACTATTTCCATGCGGCAACCAGCTTTCTGGTTCTGGCTTTATGTTCAAAATTCATTTGTGAATTTAAGAAAAAAGAGTGATTCTCTGTAATTGAAATTGTTCTTGTAAGCCTTCTCCGAAATGGGGGAGGCTTTTTATTTTATAAAAAATATTACAATTAAAACATACCCTACAATCCGCAGAGAATATACGATCAATGAAAACTTGAGAAAGGATATGCGGAAGATACCGGCAGCGATAGTGAGCGGATCACCAATAAATGGTGCCCAAGCAATGAATAAACTGTATGTTCCATATTTTCGTACATACCGGATAGCTTTTCTACCATTCTTACTTTTTCTCATTTTGGGTATTAGAGGTCTGCCGATAAGTCTTCCGATCCAGTAAT
>JAUVLE010000292.1 GCA_030595905.1 Candidatus Cloacimonadota bacterium
AACCAATTCCACCCATTCGGTTTCATCCCTTAAAGTAACGCACGGTTTCTCAAAGAAAAATGCTTCCTTTTGCAATCCGCCGCTATCGGTCATAACTAATGAACAATTTTTTAGAAAATATATCATTTCCAGATAACCAACCGGATCGATAATGATCAGTTTTGAGTTGTGAGTTGTGAGTTGTGAGTTGGAGATAATTTTCTTTGTGCGTGGATGAAGAGGAAGAATGATTGGAATATCATTTGATTTTTTAGTAAGAGTATTTAATATGGTAGCCAAAAGTTTAGGATCTTCGGTATTTTCGGCACGATGAATTGTGTATAGAATAAATTTTTCCGGAAGTTCGAAGTCAGGTTTTTGTGCCATATCAGAATAGAAGATGGCAGCATCCTGCATAACATCACCGCATTTCACAATTCGGGTAAGAAAGTTTTTCCCGATTCCTTCATTCTGTAGATTTTGTACTGCCGTATCTGTCGGACAGAACAATATATCACTGATCTTATCAGTAAGTATTCTATTAATTTCTTCCGGCATTTCCCGATTGAACGAGCGCAATCCGGCTTCCACATGAGCAACTTTTATGTGAAGTTTCTTGGCTGCCAGCGAACCGGCAATAGTGGAATTCGTATCGCCATAAATAAGAACCCAATCCGGTTTTTCTTTCATTAAAACTTCTTCTATTCTTTCTATCATCCTTCCGGTCATTGCACCGTGCGTGAGGCTGTTAATTTCAAGATTATAATCCGGTTTAGGGATCTGCATCTGATGAAAAAATATTTCGCTCATATTAGCATCGAAGTGTTGACCAGTATGGATTATTATTTCTTCTATATCTTTATGTTTAGCTATTTCACGGCTTACCGCTGCTGCTTTGATGAATTGAGGACGGGCTCCGATTATGGTTATTAGTTTCATTTGGTGTTTCCTACTTCTAAGATTATTTTCTCCAATTTCTTTGCTAATTTATTCCTATCGAAATTAGTTTTCACAAAATTTCTTCCTTTGCTTTTCATTATATTTAATTCAGAAAGATTAGCTTTTAAATATTCTATTTTTTCTACTAAATCAGTGACATTATCCGGTTCATAACTAATTCCTGCTTTAGATTTTTCAAGTATTTCTTTTGCTTCACCCTTCACACCTAAAATTATTGGAAGATTTGCAGACATATAATCAAAAAGTTTGGAAGGAATGGTTCTTTCGAAAACTCTTATATTTTTTAGTGGAATAAGTCCACAATCCGCCAATGAAAAATATTCGCTCATATTTTCTTTAGCAATTTCTCCTGTAAATATCACATTTGTTAGATGATGAGATTTTACGTAATTTTTTAATAAAGCTTCTTCAGGACCAGTTCCAACCAGCAAAAAAAGAATATTATTCTCTTTCAATTGAACTGCCGCTTTCAAAATTGTTATCAGATTCTGAGCAATACCTAAATTTCCTGCATAAATAACAATGAAATTTTTATCCGTTTGATATTTTTTAACTAATTCTTCGGGAACATCAATAGATCTAAAAGACAAATCACTACCATTTCTTATTACAGATATTTTATTCCCGGAATATCCTTTTTCGATTATTTTCTGCTTAAATCTTTCGGTTACAGCAATAATTTGATCAGCTTTTTTATATAACAATTTTTCCAAAGAATAACTGAACTTTCTGAAATGTTTATCTTTCAATTCTCCCATCTCAATGGCAGCATCCGGCCACAGATCGCGCACTTCAAATATAAATTTTGTTTTTGGGAAAAAGAACTTCGAAACTAATCCAACTATCCCTACAAATAATGGTGGCGAAGTAACATATACAATATCATATTTCCCCCAATTGAATATTACAGACAGGCTCCCAAGAATAGAAAAAGATAAATAGAATAATAATCTTGTTGCAAAGTTCTTTTTAACGTTCGTATATACCCAAACACGCTTTACTAGGAAGTTTTCCATTTTCTCAGTAAGAAATATTTTTCCTTTGTATCCATCGAAGATAATCCCTTTGGGATGATTGGGCATCTCGGTTAAAATGGTAACTTGATGGCCGTTTTGCGATAGGTATCTAACATTTGCCAAAGCTCTGTTTGTGGTCGCTCCTATTTCAGGATGGAAGTATTGGGTTATATATAGGATTTTCACTTGATTACCTCAATAATTGTTGAATGAAGTTTTTCATTAATTTCTCCATTAATTATAATGGTTTTCTTTTTAGCTTTTTGGAACATTTCTGGATAATAATCTGTTTCAATCATGTTCCAATTATTAGATTGAAATTTAATTCTAATTGTATCATTTATTTCTAATGTATTTTCAGTTTTTTTTAGATTTGTTTCTGGATGAAAATGAAAATATATTTTATATGATTTGTTGTTTTTCGAAAAAAATTTATCAATTATTTCAAAACCTGAGTCTATCGTTTCTATCGTTCTTGAATAATTTATTCCAAATCTTTTGTATCCATTATGTGAACAATTTATACTATTATCTGAGATATTTTTCTGAAGGATTTTCGAACGTCTTCCAATCCTGAATACCTTCCACATTTCACTTTGATTTTCTTCATTTATCGTGAAGCAATTATGAGCTTTTGTTGATCGAGAATAATCTCTTTCTGCTGTTTTATCATAACAGAAATTACCTGTATCAATCAGAATTGGTTTTTCATTATACCAAATTAAAAATGAAGTTAAATCATCGTGTGAATGAGCAGGATTATAAGAAGGCTGATGCTCTGCACAATACATCATCAATTTTAAATTATTGTTTTCTAAAATCGGATAATGATTATTTTTATGTTTACTTTCACTTTTATAAATTCTGAGAAGTTTTGCATAGTCATTAAGTTCTTTTAATGTAGGACATCCTTCAT
>JAUVLE010000056.1 GCA_030595905.1 Candidatus Cloacimonadota bacterium
TCTTTCCTATATTTAAGTAATGGAGATGGAACATTTAAAGAAATCACATTTCTGGCAGGAGTCAGACATTTCAACGGTTGGGGTGCAGCCTGCGCAGATTATGATAATGACGGCGATATGGATTTGCTTGTTGCAGGCGGGAAGATCCAGTTATTCCAAAATGAAACAAATAAGAAAAACAACTGGTTGGAAGTGAGAGTAAATGGCAAAGATCATATCGATGGAATCGGAACCGGATTGATCTTATCGAATGATGAAATTTCATTGATGCGTGAAATTCAGGGTGGAAAAGGAACGACAAATCAGCATTCGCTCGTTCAACATTTCGGTTTAGGAAATTCGCAGCCGCCTTTTGAATTGAAAGTGATTTTCCCCGATGGAACAAAAAAGATATTGATAATAAATGAAATAAATAAAATTATGATTGTTAAAGAATAAAGTATTTTTTGTAATATTAGAAAAATATTATGAAAAGTTATCCGAAACTTGTCACAAGTGATTTTATCATCTTGTGATAAGTTGACCGTGCAGAAAGTTAGAAATGATTCGGATAATGTTACAGAACCATTAAATAGGTAGGGAGAAATTATGAAGTATAAATTATTGTTTTTGGTACTTTTGGTTGTAATATCAACGCAGTTATTCTCATGGGGAGGTTTGGGTCATGAAGTTATTACGCGTCTGGCAATTGAAGGTCTTCCTGATGAAATGAGTTTCATAAAAGAGAACTGCGAATATTTATGTGAGCATTCTACTGATCCTGATAAAAGAAAAAGTAAAGATCCAACGGAAAGGAATAAACATTTTATTGATATTGATCGTTATGAAGAATTTAACATTGGTGAGATGATAATTGACAAAGCTGAATTGATCAATATTTATGGAGGAGATATTGTAGATAAAATGGGCATTTTACCCTGGAACACAGTTGATGTGCTAGATAATTTGACCATTGCTATGAAAGAGGATAATAAGGATGATATTTTATTCTATGCTGCTGATCTGGCGCATTATGTTGGAGATGCACATCAACCGCAACATAATATTCTAAATTATAATGGAAAGCTTACCGGCCAAAGAGGGATTCACGGCAGATATGAAATTGATATTATCAATGCAAATCTTGAAGAGTTGGAAGCTAATGTTTCACCGATAGAAATTACGTATGTTAAAGAATCACTTACATTTATATTTGATTATTGTACACAGTCAAATAGCTTTGCCGGTTTAATAGAACTGGCCGATCTTCATGCACTTAAATATAGTGGAAATGAGTATAACGAAAAGTATTTCCATATTTTCTGGTTCAGAACAAAATATATGACGTTCCATCAATTTTCAAATGCAGCGGAAGATCTGGCATCAATGTATTATACAGCCTGGATCAATGCGGGTAAACCTGAAATAAAATAAGAAAAGACGATTATCTGACTGCCTAAATTTTTGTTAAAAAATCGATGCTTTCTCTTTTATAACTTCCGAAATGGTGTATAGCGAACCTGAAATAACAATAATATCGTTTTTACTTGCTTCCGACAGAGCTTTTTCAACAGCTTCCACAACATCATAAACAGTTTCAAAATTCTGGTGGTTTTGTTTAACGATCTCTACCTGGTCTTCTATTTTGGCAGCACGGGTAGATTTATTTTTAGAAACATAAACCTTATAACTTACACTGCAAATATTTCTTATGATACTTTTCAGGTTCTTATTGCGCAGAATTGCCATTACGAAATATATTTTTTTCCCGGGGAATAATTCCTTCAGATTCTCGGAAAGGCACTTTACTCCTTCTTCATTATGAGCTCCATCGATCAGCACGAGGGGATTTCTTGAAAGAATCTGCATTCTTCCCTGCCAGTTAACTTTTTTCAATGCTTTTCTGATCTTCTGTTCTTCCGGCTTTTTCCCTGTCTTTTCCAGAAAGATAGAAAAGGCTTTGATAGCAACTGCCGCATTAAACGCCTGATGTCTTCCAATTAGATTCAAAGTTAAGTTTTCAAGTTCCATTTTATCTGAATAGTAATTGAAAGTGGTTCCGTTTTCTTTAATTAATAGATCAGAGATTTTAAAATCTTTTCCCAATTTATAGACAGGTGCATTTTTATCTGCTGCGATCTGCTTGATGATACTGCTGGCGGTCTTTTCTATTTTTCCCAGGATAAGAGGTGTGTTATTTTTTAATATTCCGGCTTTTTCATAAGCGATCTTTTCTATGGAATTTCCAAGACTTTTTGTATGATCATAAGAAATTGTGGTGATTACGGAAACAGTAGCAGCAAAAGGATTGGTGCCATCCAATCTACCGCCGAGTCCAACCTCGAATATAGCGTTTTCAATTTGTTTTTGGAAGAAATAATAGAAAGCGATGGCAGTAGTTATTTCAAAAAAAGAAGCTTCGTTCTTTTCCAGAATCGACTGCCATTTTTTGTAGGTTTTCATCAGTTCGTTAAGTTGGATGTTTTTTCCGTTTATCCTGATCCTTTCTCGATAATCCACAAGATGAGGTGAAGTATTCAAACCGGTTCTTAATCCGTATTCCAGTGACAGAGCTTCGCAAATAGCTGCCACCGAGCCTTTGCCATTGGTGCCGGCAATGTGAATACCCTTCAGCTTCTCATTTGGAGAATCCATCGCTTTCAGAATGTTCTCCATTCTTTCCAGTCCAAGTTTTACGTTCCCCGAGTGACGTTGATAAATATAATCCAGAAATTCCTGATATTTCATTTTTCTATATATAAAAAAACCTTCAAGGTCTCAAAAACCTTGAAGGTTTATAATTATTCAGAAGTTTATTCCAGAATGCTTTCCGGCAATTTGTGATCGGGGAATTTTTCTTCGTGCGGACATTTCACAGTAATTTCACCTGTTTTAAAATCACCACTCATAAAATATTTATCTCCAACTCCGTTTTCCGGGCATTCATAGGTTTTCTTTAAATATCCCATTCTAAAAAGATCCTGAGCATTACCGGTAAAATCTTCTTCACGCTCCTGCATATAAAGTCCAATTCCATCATAGATGTTTTTCATATTTCTGATGCATTCTTCTGCTTTTTGTTTCTTATTGACATTATATTTTTGCGGTATGATCAGGATAAAAAATAGAACTATCAGAGCAACCAGACTTATTATTTTATAGATATTAATTTTCTTCATTTTTGTATCTCCTCAAAAATTTTTGTCGATAACACTTCATTATAAGAAATTCCGTCAAGTTTTTTTGTGCTTGTTAAAATAGTTCTCATTTATGCTTGACTATCAAAGGATATATTTTTTTTTGATTAATAAAAAATCCGGGGGAAATTATGAGTAATAAAATCCTTGTAGCAACCGAAAAACCTTTTGCAAAAAAGGCTGTTGAAGATATTAAAAATATCTGTAAAAATGCTAATTATGAATTTATTCTGTTGGAAAAATATGAAGATCAGAATAAACTTGTAAAAGCGGTTGAAAATGTTGATGCATTAATAGTTCGCAGCGATAAAGTTACTCGCGAAGTTATTGAAAATTCAAATAATCTAAAGGTTGTAGTTCGTGCCGGTGCAGGATACGATAATCTTGATTGTGAAGCTGCAAAAGAAAAAGGCGTCGTCTGTATGAATACTCCCGGGCAAAACTCCAATGCAGTTGCAGAACTTGCTTTTGGAATGATGGTTTTTATGGCTCGCGGGCAATTCAATGGAAAACCCGGAACAGAATTAAAAGGTAAGAAGCTTGGTATTCATGCTTATGGAAACGTGGGAATGAATGTAGCTCGCATTGCCAAAGGCTTCGGGATGGATGTGGCTGCGTTCGATCCTTTTGTGGATAATGAAAAAATGATAGCAGATGGTGTGTCTCCTGTAGATTCTGTAGAAAAACTCTATAATACCTGCGATTATATTTCACTGCATCTTCCCTCAATCCCGGAAACACAAAAATTTGTTAATGATAAATTGTTCAGCATAATGAAGCCGGGAGTCACCATTATCAATACAGCCCGTAAGGAAGTTGTTTGCGAAGACAGCCTGATAAAAATATTCAGTGAAAGAGAAGACTTGAAATATGCTTCTGATATAGCACCGGTAAAAAAAGATGAAATGATGGAAAAATTCGGCAATCGAGTTTATTTCACTCCAAAGAAAATGGGTGCTCAAACCCTGGAAGCAAATATTAATGCAGGAGTTGCTTCTATTAATCAGATCATAAATTACTTTGAAAAGGGTGATACTACTTATCAGGTTAATAAATAGAAAAATATTTTAGATAATAACCCGCAGGTATTTGCGGGTTATTGCCATATTTTCATGACAAATTAAAAAAAATGTAATATTTCTGTTTAAAGGATTATCTTGTTGTATCTTGTGTTAGTTATATGAGATATCGCTCATTGTATGACATGATAATAAGACAAATGGAAATTTATCTATAAACAAATATAATTTTAATAATTTGCTTTATCAATAGTTTTGATTACATTTAGAAAGATAATATTTTTAATCGTTATTTTGGCATAGTAATTGCTTTTTAATTATAAATAAATTAAAAAAAGGTTCTTCAAAATTAAAAAGGCTGTCTTTCCGTCTGAGCCGGAGTAAACAGTTGTAGATCACAAAACTATAACCAAAAGAAAATTTCAACCATTTCAACGGTTTCTGAAATTTTCCTTAATTTTGCAGGACTCATAAAAAATATTAAAAAAAATAAGGAGGACAAAATGAAAGAGTCAAAGAAAATCTTACTTTTTCTTGTGATTTCATTTTTGTTTGTTTCACAGATTGTAGCAATAGAGCGAATAGATAGTAAATATATTATTCGCACTTTTATTGATGAGAATGGAAATTCGATCGATGAGATCATTGTACCGGGAAGACCACCGGAACATCATCGGGAACCGGCAGTGGAACTACCAGACCCGGCGACCAGCGATGCGATCAATATCCTGTCCAATGTTCCTGCTTTTGATTGGTGCTATGGATGTTCTGCCACATCTGCCGCTATGATAGCAGGGTATTATGATAACGGAAGTTATTCGAATATGTACACAGGTCCCGCTAATGGCGGTGTTGTTCCTATGACCAACAGCATCTGGGGAAGCGGAGAATGTCCGCTCAGTGCAACTCACCAGGGTTATGACGGACTTACCGCAAGAGGACATGCGGATGATTACTGGTCTGCTTATGGCTCATCTGTAGACCCGTATTATGGCAATTGGACAGAGCATGGCTATGCAGATTGTACTGCGGACTATATGGGAACGAACCAATATCAGAATTGGCAGAACACAGATGGTTCTACAACTTTTTACAATTATTCTAATGGATCTCCACTTTATGATTATACCGCTTGTGAACCTACACAAAAAGACGGTTGTCATGGTTTCAAACAGTTTATTGAGTCACGAGGATACAATATATATCACGATGGATCAAACTATCAGAATTATTCTCAATATATTTATGGTTACAATGGCAATACGATCGGTTTTACATACGATCAGTTCAAAGCTGAGATAGATGCCGGACGTCCTGTGATAATTCAAGTTGCCGGTCACTCTATGGTTGGATTTGGTTATGATGACAGCAGCAATCTGGTTTATATTCACGATACATGGGATCATAACAGCCATACGATGACATGGGGTGGATCATACAGCGGCATGGCACATTATGGCGTTGGTGTTTTTGTTCTGGAAGATGCTGCCAATCCCGCTATTGCTGTAAATCCAATGTCTTTTTCCTCAACTCTGGAATTTGACCAAACAGAAACACAGAATATGTATATTACAAATGCAGGTGATCCCGGTTCTATTTTAGATTACTCTTTATCTCATGATTACTCAGGTGCAATGGACAATATCTCAGGTTCTTATGTAATCTGTTCTCCCAATACATACACTGCCGGAGAAACAACTAACTGGACTTTTACGGTTTATAATGCAAGCACAGATGTTGAATGGTTAACTGATATTTATATAGATTTCCCACTGGGTGTAATGGTTAATTCCGGTACAGACTTCGTAGGAGGACACTATGATCTTGTCTATAATGGAACTACCGGAAATGGAGCTTATCTACAGTGGTATGACGGTAATGGTGGATATGGAAACATCTGGGGTGGTGAAACTGCCACTGCAACCGTAAATGTTTCAATTGATTCCGGTTTTGCAGGAGATATGACACTGGATTATCAAATAATTGGCGATAATTGGGGTAGTGCACCTCATGTTGTTAATGGGTCAATGACCCTGTATGAAGCGAACTGGCTTACTTACTCCCCTTCATTCGGATCGTGTAACTACAATGAAACCGATGTGATAGACGTTACTTTTAATTCAACCGGACTACCAGTGGGAACATACACAGCGGATATTATTGTTACGAATAATGGTGGTGGACCTGTAACTGTTCCTTGCACTTTAACTATTATTGATCCTCCGGATATCGATGTTTCCCCAACTTCATTTACAGAAAATCTGAATACTGGAAATATTTCAACGCAGATTCTTACAATCTATAATCATGGCGGTGAAAACTTGGATGTTTCTCTTCATATAGAAGAAATAACAGACTTCGGAAATATTAATATTACACCTATCGGTAATAAAACAAATATTAAGGATTCAGGATCAGATAGAAGAAGCAGAACCGGGCAGCATAATGTCATCATCCGGAACGGAGACCCACGAGCTTTTGATGAAATGATCTCACAGATCGACCGAAGTTCACTGATATTTGCAGACGATATGGAGTCCGGAACAAACGGCTGGACAACGCAACTTTATGGTGGCACTATAGATGATCTATGGCATCAGACCCAGATATATTATAACAGTGAAAATACAAGTTGGTGGTGTGGAATTGAAGGAGTGATCAATTATAATACCGGCAACAGGATCAACACCGCCCTGATCTCACCCTCGATAGACCTGAATGTGTCATCAGACCAGGCTATATTGTATTTCTATGAAAATTATGACACCGAACCGTTCTATGATCATTGCATGGTCGATATTACAATAGACGGAGGTGTAAACTGGATTCCTTTACGGGGGAATTATGGTTCAGCACCAAGTGGTTCGAGCGGAGGTTGGGTTTCATCATCTTTAGATCTGTCTCCCTATATTGGACATATTGTTCAAATCCGTTACTATTTTGATACCGGCGATGCTATTGGTAATTCATTTGTAGGCTGGTTTGTGGATGATGTGATAGTTACCACAGATAATCCGAATATCATCTGGTTATCATTAGATCATCACACAGATACGATAGCTCCCTATGATTCTTATGAAGAATTCCTGGTAGAATTTGATGCAGCTTCGATGATCCATGGAACATACACAGCGAATATTGTTATAGACAGCAATGATCCTTATGATCCTCAGGTGATCGTTCCTGTTACTCTGACCGTAAATAATAACCCGCCGACTATTGTCCTTCCCGATGATCTCACTTTTGCGGAAGATGGTTCTCTTGTAGTCGATTTCGATCCTTATATTGATGATTTTGATGGAGACCCATTGACCTTATCTGTTTCAGGAAATACAAACGTTACAGTAAATATTTCCGGAAGTATTGTAACTTTCGGTGCAGTTCAGGATTGGTTTGGAACGGAGACTTTGACCTTCACGGTTGATGATGGACAAACACGTGCCACAGCTTCCGATGATGTTGACGTGATCGTAACTCCTGTTAACGATCCGCCTATTCTTAGCATTACAGGTACCTTTGAAGCCGATGAAGACCTGCCTTCCCAGACTTATAACTTCAGCGGATACTGTTCTCAAACTTGGGGAGAAACCGATGTTCTTACTCTTTCTGCTACCGGTTCAACTCATATAGATGTAACTTTATCCGGTTTTAATGTTATCTTTGAATCCAACACACTTAACTGGAATGGAACGGAAAATATAACATTCTACCTGGATGATAATGTAGCCGATGATGGTCGTGATGTTGTTTCTCAAATCATACAGGTTACAGTTAATCCGGTAAACGATCCGCCGACTATAATTCTTCCTGCCGGCTTTACATTTGCAGAGGACGGAAATCTTTTAGAAGACTTTTCTCCATACGTTAATGATGTGGATGGTGATGCACTGTCACTTTCGATCTCCAATAACACTAATATAAGTTCCGGCTTCTCCGGCTTGATTGTGATCATGAGTTCGATTCTGGATTGGTTTGGTACTGAAAATGTAACTTTTACAGTTGATGACGGACAAACACGTGCTAACGCTTCCGATAATGTGGATGTGATCGTAACTCCTGTGAATGATCCGCCTATCCTTAATATAACGGGAACCTTTGAAGCCGATGAAGACCTGCCTTCCCAGACTTATGATTTCAGCGGATATTGTTCTCAAACCTGGGGAGAAACCGATGTGCTCACTCTTTCTGCTACCGGTTCAACTCACATAGATGTAACTTTATCCGGTTTTAATGTTATCTTCGAATCCAACACACTTAACTGGAATGGAACGGAAAATATAACATTCTACCTTGATGATAATGTAGCCGATGATGGTCGTGATGTTGTTTCTCAAATCATACAGGTTACAGTTAATCCGGTAAACGATGTACCAACGATCACTCTTCCGGCGAGCTTCACTTTTGCAGAGGACGGCAGTCTTATCGAGGATTTCACACCACACATAAATGATGTAGATGGAGATCCTCTCACATTGAGTGTTATCGGAAATACAAATATCACCGTTGATATATCGGGAGCAACCGTAACTTTCGGTGCTGTTCAGGATTGGTTCGGAACGGAGACTTTGACTTTTACAGTTGATGATGGACAAACACGTGCTACCGCTTCCGATAATGTGGATGTGATCATAACTCCTGTGAATGATCCGCCGACGATAGTCCTTCCTGACAACTTCACTTTTGCAGAGGACGGCAGTCTTATCGAGGATTTCACACCACACATAAATGATGTAGATGGAGATCCTCTCACATTGAGTGTTATCGGAAATACAAATATCACCATCGATATTGCTGGAACGGTCGTAACTTTCGGTGCAGTTCAGGATTGGTTCGGAACGGAGACTTTGACTTTTACCGTCGATGATAACCAGACAGACGCAACCGCTTCCGATAATGTGGATGTTATTGTAACTCCTGTTAACGATCCGCCTATCCTGAATATAACGGGAACCTTTGAAGCCGATGAAGACCTGCCTTCCCAGACTTATGACTTCAGCGGATATTGTTCTCAAACCTGGGGAGAAACCGACGTGCTTACTTTAACTGCTGATAATTCCGAACATATAAATGTAATTATCACAGACTTCGATGTTGTTTTTGCATCCAATACACCGAACTGGTACGGAACGGAAGATATAACCTTCTATCTGGATGATAATGTAACTCGCCTTTTATCCGGGAGAGACATTGTTTCACAAACTATTCCTGTTACGATCAATTCGTTAAATGATCCTCCAACTATTTTGCTACCGGATGAATTCTCGTTCAATGAAGATGAAAGTCTGATTGTTGATTTTGATCAATATATCGACGATGTAGATGAAGACGATCTTACATTATCTGTAACCGGTAATATAGACATAACAGTCAATATCGATGGAACTATTGTAACATTTGGGGCAACTGAGAACTGGAATGGAATCGAGACGCTGACGTTCATCGTGGATGATAACGTAACCAGAGCAACGGCTGAGGATAGTGTGGATGTGATCGTAATTCCTGTAAATGACGAACCTGTTCTAATAAGCTGGCTGCCGGAAGAACTTGAATTCACGGTTGCAGAAGACAGTATTGTAACTTTCTATGTGGAAGCAGAGGATATAGACAGCGACCTGAATTACGCCTGGTTCGTTAATGACAGTCTTCAAACGGAAGTAACCGAAACATTCATATATGAATTCAATGAAGTTGGAGATTTTGAAATTAAATCTTTAATTTCCGATGAGGAATATGAGATCGTAACCATCTGGAATGTTACTGTGGAACCAAACGTAGGAACAGGTATGATCCTTCCTGCACATACAAAACTCTATCAGAACCATCCGAATCCGTTCAACCCGACAACAACTATCAGCTTCGATCTGGTAAATGCAGGGAAGGTTACACTGAATATTTACAACATAAAAGGTAAACTTGTAAGAACATTAGCTTCCGGAAACTATCCGGCAGGACAGAATTCAGTTACATGGAATGGGAAAGATAAGAACGGCAAAGCAGTATCATCCGGAATTTATTTCTATCAGATGAAAACAAAAGAATTCAACTCATTCAAAAAAGCAATAATGCTTAAGTAACAGCAAAAGATTAAAAAAGCCGTTGGATTATACCAGCGGCTTTTTCTTTTTTTCTTGAAAGAAAATATAAAACTTTTGACAATTATTCATAAATAAAAAATCTATCTTTTTAATGATTAATCGAATAATTCATAGATTTTAGGGAGGAAAAATGGCGAAATCCAAAATTACAGAATATTTTTTTAATGAGAATTATTCTTTTACTGTAGTAAAAGATGAAAAAGGAAAGAAGATAGGTAAGCTGGTAAATATACAAACTTCTAAAGAAGAGAAACTAGATCAAAGAGTATTACCGGAAAATATTCCCAATTTGCTTAATGTTGCAAAGATTATTATCAGTGCAGCCTGGCAGGATGGAAAGATCTTACCATCGGAGAAAGAAGCATTTGAACTTGCATTTAAGAACGTTAACTTTACAGAAGAGCAAAAAGTAGAAATAGAAAAAGAATTTACAGATCCTACACCAAAAGAAGAACTTGTTAAATGCATAACTACAAGAGAAGAGAAACTATTAATATTGGAAACTACTTTTCTGCTTGTGATTGCAGATGACGAATTCCATCCGAAAGAAAAAGCATTTATTGAATACCTGGTAAAAGAGTTCAAACTCGATCCGGCAGATTTTATGATCCTGTATAATATTCTGCCGCAAAGAGTGAAAAAATATATTACCATGGAAAAATTGCATAATACTCTGGAAATTAAAGCTGATGAAATCGATGTTATTACTAAATTTGCAATTGAAAAGAAAGCAAAAGATACAAGCCATGAACAGGTTTATTCGCATTTCCTGAACAACTGGAAAAATCGAAGTATACGTTATAGAAGAAGCAGTGTTTATTAAAGATAAGGTTTTTATTCAAGCCGCTGATGATTCAGCGGCTTTTTTTATAATCCAATATATTTCAGAATTCCGAACAACTTAAAGCAGGCAATAATGATAGCTGCCGAAAGAACGATCTTAACGAATTGCTCTCCTTTCCTGATAGCAGCCTTCACACCCAGATAAGCTCCGATCATGTTCCCCGCAGCAAGGATCAGACCAAATTTCCAGATGATCTTCCCTGATATTGCAAAAATGATCACCGCAAAAAAAGTATAACACATAATGATGAAAACCTTAACCGCATTTGCTTTTATAAGGTTAAATTCTTCTATCAGGTTCAAAGTTGCCAGGAAAATAAAACCGACACCTGCCTGGATAAATCCACCATAAAAACCAACAGCAAGAAAGATCGTAACTTCTACCCATTTCGGAAGTTTTTTTGTAAAACGGTTCTTCCTTTTATGAGGTCTAAGCATCAAAATAAGAATTCCCAGAAATACTATTCCCAGTATCTTATCGAAAGTAGCTGAATCTACTTTAACAGCAAATAGAGAGCCTATTATCGAACCGATAACAGCAGCAATGGAAATATGGATAACCGGTTTGATATTCAGTTCCCTGTGTTTATGGAAACGATGGGTTGCAGTGACGTTCTGTATAAATATTGCTACCCTGTTCGTGGCATTGGCAATTGGAGATGGCAAACCTGCCAGTATAAGCACAGGAAGTACGAGCACTGAACCGCCGCCGGCAAGCGTGTTTATGAAACCTGCAATGATGCCTGTAATAAAAACTAATAAAAAGATGATCATTCTTTCTATCTCATTATAAAGCTACGAGTTTTTTGGGATTATTACTGATAGTCCAGTTCAGGATCTTTCCAGATTTTTGAAAAAAACATGAACAAAAATCCTGCCATGGGACCCATTACCAAAGCTAACAGGATGCGGTAAATATAGAATTTCAACCCGAAGAAACCAATTTCGAAAGGTGCCCGAGCAGGACCGATGATTGTTTGTCCCGTAAGGTAAGCTACCAGAATTTCGTTGCGGATTCCCTTTGTTTTGAGAACCAGCACAATCGGGTAGATAGCATAAACCGGACCGGGCGTAAGCACTCCCAGAAGAGAAGCATAGAACATGTGAATGAATTTACTTTCTTTCAGGTATTTTTCCGCAAAATCTTCCGGGATAAGGAAATGGATCGCTGTTGAAATGCCGATGGCTATCACGGTGAGATAGAGGATTTTGATGATTATCGCTGCATTTGTGGAAATGAGTTGCGATAAATTAATTTTGAAGATCAGCATCAGGATGATGGAAACTGCGATGAGCAGGAAAGCGATCTTGATATCGATGCCGAGTTTTTTGAACTTTTCCATCATAGATACCTTGCCAGAAAAACTGTGACCATACCGGCAAAAAAAGTAACGATCAATGAGACAATGAACCTTTTGATGGGAAAACGATAACCAAAGAAACCTGCTTCTACGAAAACAGTGGAAGGTTCAATGAGAACATGCCCGGAAATAAGTGCGATGATCACTCCGGTGTTAATTCCGAATTCTTTCAGTTTTATCAGGATGGGATAAAGAATATAGCGAGGACCGGGTGAGATGAAACCAATTAATTCAGCATAAAGTATTTGCAGTGGCAAGGATATATTTTGCCTTAGAATATTCACCATATCCACATTTATAAGATTGCTGATAGTGATGGCAAAAAAGACACCCGCACACACCAGGAACAATGTTCTCCACAGTTTATTTACAAAGTATGCAGAAATAGTTCTAATCATTAACGATTTATTATCCCTTCAGGTTTGAAAGGTCGGGATAGCTTTGAGCTATTACTATTAATGCATCTCCTGGTTTGAATTCATCGAAAATCATATCAGGTTTTTTGCTATCTGATTTTGGATTTAAAATTACTTCCAGATTACCGTTAGTCTCTCTTCTTACTCCGATCAGAATTACAGGATTTTTTTCATTTCTACGTTTATTGATTATTTCCGAAGCCTTCTGAAATGATTTTCCATAAAGAACTTTTGGAAACTTATCTTTAGCGATTATAAAAACAGATGATGTATTTTCTTCATATATTAGAAGTTCATGAAAAATATCAGATAGATTATAATATAATGAACTTTGAAGCATAATACCTGTTCGATAGAATCCTGCAGAAACGATTTCATTTGCACCTGCATCCAATGCTATCTGCCGGTTATTCCTATCCATCAGCTCTGCGATAATGTGAGGTTTGGCTTTATTATTGGCAAGCTTTCTTATGGCAATACAAGTAAGAATAGTCTTCGGATCAGGTTCATCATCCTTAGCATTCGATAGTATGATGACACTCTTTGCAAGATGTATCCGGGCAGATTCCAAAGTCTCATAAGATGTAGGTTTACCTTTTATGAAAAATACATTTGCATATCGTTTGCTTTTTTCACGCAATTCTCTTTCTTTAACTTTACTATCTGTAAGGATCAAAATCGTTGTTTCCGGTTCTGCACTTTTATGGTGAAGTTCCTTTACAATGGTATCTCCTCGATTATTCCAATTACAGATCGCAATATGTTCTTTGGCATTTTTTGGCATTTTTTCCACTCCTTCTTTCATAAAAATTGAGGCTATATTTCCTACAACAGAACCCAGTATTCCAATACCGCCGATAAGCAACAGGAATGCAGAAAATTTCCCGCCTGTTGTAATTGGATCTATTTCAAAGCCACTTAGTAAGT
The DNA here is from genome assembly GCA_030595905.1 of Candidatus Cloacimonadota bacterium. GTDB lineage: Bacteria > Cloacimonadota > Cloacimonadia > Cloacimonadales > TCS61 > JACNIV01. Next base: position 13,838 of record JAUVLE010000056.1, read on the forward strand.
AAAGCATGGTAGCCCAGAAAGCTTTATAGATCGTATCAAAATGTTCATTAACTTTATGTTCAAAATAAAAAGAACCGACTGTGCCGATAATAAAAAGTAATAGTACCACCAAACCGATCCTGTAATGAAGATCATGTCTTATAAGTCTTACAAAATAAATGTAACATTTCCTGAAGGGATGTTTGAAAATAATTACAGTACAGATTATTACTGCAAGGATAAGAAATAATTCTAATATGAACAACATCGACTTCTTCTGAAAGTATTCTTCGGCACCTCGATGAAGAGGTAATGTCATTCCGTGTTTTGCTGAATTTATTGTTATTTTGGAAGCAACTGGCGATGATCTTTTTAGTACCTTATTATTACTAAATAGTGCGGCACAGATTTTTTTTACTATTTCGGGATCTAATTCTGCTCTGGCTGTTAGAAGAGCTTTGACCCCAATAGCCTGTATTGGTTTTTTCTGCCCGGAATAAGTATATGCGGGAATAGAGGTTGCTACAAAGTAGGAACTTTTTTCTCTCAGTTTTACAATAATTTCTTTATCAACAGGGATGAAGTTAATTTTTTTGGAAAGGTTCTCAATAAACGGCAGCTTTAGACCTGCTGTGATAAATGCTGCGGTTATTTCACCTTGCTGAAATGAATACGCTAATTCGGAGAAAGTAAGATTTTTTTTATTGATACTATCATCTTTTATCCCGGAAGCTCTTAGAACTGTCAGAGAATTATATTCTGAACCGCTTCCTTTTTCTCCCACAGCTATTGGTTCATTTTCCAGATCGCTGAGATTTTCCAAAAATAAATCTCTTATACTGATTATTTGAATCACTTCCGTGTATAAAGAAGCAATCCCTTTCATCGAAGAAGAACCTTCCGGAAATAAATTTTCACCTGTAATAAAATCATAGGCAATATCATTTTGGATGAAAGCAATATCTGCCAGGTTGTTTCT
>JAUVLE010000131.1 GCA_030595905.1 Candidatus Cloacimonadota bacterium
TTTTTTATCAATTTCTCGAAATTATCGATAGTAAATAAAAATACAGCAAAAGACCAGTTGTATCTGCGAAATTCGTGAAGCTTGGAATTCAATATCATTTCTAAATTGTATCTATTTGGAAGTTTTGTAACAGGATCAAAATAGATCTCTTTATTCTTTTCCATTTCCTTTTCATCGATCTTGAAATGTTGTTTGTTATCTGTGAATACCATTATTGCTCCCACAATATTTCCTTTGGGATCATACATGGGTGCAATTCTTACAGATACGTGAACTTTGTATCCTTCCTTATGGTTGAGATATACTTCCGCTCTATTTATTTTGCCGGTGGAAAGCGTATTTCTGAAAAGACAATTATAGTTGCAAAGTCTTTTACCATCGAGTGATGTGTGCATCAGGATATTGTCCGAACAAAGTTTACCCATTACTTCCGAATTGGAGTAACCTGTTATTCTCTCAGCTCCATTACTCCAATATTTTATCTTCTTATCCAAATCTACATAATAAACACCTTCATAGAGATTATCCAGTAAGATCAAATAATTACTTCTACCCATTTATTACCTCCAGTATCATAAATGATCAATATTCATCTATTACATTATCAAGACAAAAAAAGATTTCTGTCGTCATGGAAGTCAAACTAAAAATTTATTTTCACATCGATCTTTGCTCTGTATTGTTGGATCCATTTGTTATATTCTCTGTTCAGTATTTTATTTCTATATATTTCTTTTATAGCATAGAAATCATTTTGATAAGGTCGCTTCAACCTGGAAATATAATAAAACAGCAGTTGATCTTCATTTATTGGAATAACAGGGCTGCAATATTTCTCTTCTCTTCTGAGGATATCTTCCATAATGAGCTGACTGAATTCAACTCCGGGAATTTTACTATTCAGAGTAAGATCGAATTCACTCTTCCAACCACCCAGATAGAATAGCAAAGAATCCGGGTCTGCTCCAGCAGAAATTCTTGTTTTAATTGAAGAAACAAAGGTCCTGGCAGTTTCAAATCGTTTCTTTGCTTCATATATTTCTTCGATCTTCGAAAGGGATTCATCATAGGAAAGGGTCTTGGAAGATCTTTTTTTCAGAATAAAGATCACAGCATAACCTTCATCGGTTTTTATTATACTGCTGAACTTCTCATTTTTCCATATCCTCATCAGGTCTTTTTTATATTTATTGATCGAGCCGAGCTTCTCGAATGGCATATCCGTATCCTGGAATGAAGTTTGAAAAATTCTGTCCGCTTCTACATATTTGGAAAGTTGTGAAAAATATGTTGTAGAATCGAAAATGGCTTTAGCTTTTTTAGAGGCGATCCGGTCTGCTTTCTTCATTAGTGCAATTCGAGCCAGTTCACTTTTTACTTCGTTAAATGATATTACTCCGGCATTATAATCACCTGTCTTATAAAATACAAACCATCCTTCGCCGAATTGAACAGGTTTTGTGAATGCATTCATTAACGTTATGGAAAGAGCATTCTGAATTTTTTCGGGGAGTGCTTTATAATCTATTATTGTATTTTGATCAAGGTTGTAATCTTCTCCAAAACAGAATTGCAGCAACGAAAAATCTATTCCTGAGTCCGCCTGTTCCTTAACTATTTCTGCACATCCTTTGATGGTTGTGTAGATATATTCAAATTTAACCGATCTTTCCCTGTAATACTCGGTTATGTTTTTCTGGTATTCTTTATATATTTTTCCTTTTGTCAGTTCAGCTTGAAGGTCGGCAAAAGATATATTGACCGGTATAATAACTCCACCAATGCGCAGACTGTCCGGTGTTTTGAAATCCCTCTTATGAGAATCGTAATATTCCTTATAATCGACGGAATCTTTTGGGGTGATCTCGATGAATTCATTTATCTGTGATTGAATGTTCTTATATCGGGGAATGAATTCCGGGAAATAAGAATTGATTTTGTAAAAAACAGTTGAATAACCGGTCGATATAAAACCGTAAGATAGTTGATTGTTTATTTTATCGGCAATTGTATTATCTATTACATCATTATTTTCGAACATATCCAGATAGATGATCTCGATCGTACCCTTTAGATTATATTCTTCAATAATTTGCATTAATTCATAATCATTATAGATATTTTCTTCGATCAGTTTCATGATCTTTTGCTGGTAATCTTTTCTATTCACTTTGGAAAAAAGACCCGGTCTGGAAAATTCGATCTTTGTTATAACTGCTGCCGGAATAATGAATTTATCGATGTGTGTTTCAAAATATTCTCTATAATCATCTGAATTATATTTATTTTTTTGCTTTAGAACGAAATCCTTCCAGGCTCTATTTGCAATGAAAAGTTCGTTATCATATTTGATCTTTTTGATATCATCGACCATGAATACAAGCTGCCCATTTCCAATATAGATCGGATCGGATAATTGATCTTTTTTCATTTCAAAAGCCATAGGAATTATAACGGAAGGCAGCTTTCCGGGTTTGTCATTCATCGATAGATAAGGTGTTTCAAGTATCGGGTAAGAGATCGGTTCGTCGTTTTCCAACTTCTCTTTTATTTCTATCGCTTTCTCTAAGGACAGTTTTTTTATCTCTTCCTGTTCAAATGCTTTTCTTAACTTCAGCATTTCAAAATCTGGAAGCTCTGTTTCGTCTGAAATTGAATTTCTCATACGTTCATCTATAAAGGGTTGAACATCTTCAATAAAATCGTCATCAAAGATAATGAATAACTTGAGCTTGACCTTTTTTTCTGTTTGAAATTTGTACCTGTTCCTTTCAAAATAATGATCGGCTTCTTTAATTGAAATATTCACGGGAACGTTTACATCCTCCAAATCTATGATGGCATAGCTAAGGTCTATTTCGGTGTTTTCGGCAAAGTATTGATGCAATAATTCACTATCGGAAATATCAAATGAGTTTGTGATAACAGCTTTGGTTTTGTTGAGTAGTATCTCCTTTTTCATTGCTCTGATGATCTTTTTACCTTTAGAGGTTAGTTTGAAATTCTCAAATTTTGAATAATTAAAACTGCCATTAGTTTGGAATTTTTCATGAGTTCCCAATTCTTTGATAAAAAAAGCTTCAAGCTCGGAATTGACAACCATGATGCCATTCTTTTTTGCATAGATCATCAAAAGCTGCTTGTTAATGAGATCGTTAAGTGCTAAATTGCGTATCTGATGATATGAATATTCCGGTTTTCCTTCATAATTCTTCATCTCTTCTGCCAGTTGTTCGGAATCGATCTTGTATGAACCGACAGTTGCAGCAGTTTCCGCGTAAATATTTGTTATTACCAAGAATATTATTAATACATATTTCATAAATTTAATCCTCTTCAAGATTACTTTCGAACGTAAACAAATAAAATACTCTATATATTATCAAGATAATTATTTTTTTCTGTTTGAAAATCTGAGTAAAGTTATCGATTTCCTTTTTTCATTTGACGAAAAAAAAACATATTTATTAATCGGCAAAAAACTGGAGAATGAATATGCTGCAAAAGAAGTGGCAACTTATTTTCATATTTTGCGCTTTTATCTTTATCCCATTCATTTCACATGCCCAGATGCTGGATTCGCTAAGTACTGCTATGATCGATTCATGCCTGAACTACCTGCATTTGACTAAAGAAGAACTGGGCTTTGAAAAAGCCTGGGCATTCGATGATACGTTCAAATTGAAAATAGTAGATCATCTTCTAAAGAACCCGCTTGAGCTTTCCGAATACGTGGAAGGTACGGTTCGGGCAGCAGATGAAAATTCGATCGATCCGATCGGGCTGCTTAAATATATTTCGGTTCAGATCGATTCTGAAGTTGAAGAAAAAAAAATTAATAAACTTTTGAAAGAAAAAAATAAATTCGACCCGCAACATCCTTTCAAGAATTTACTTCATGCAATTAAGATGGCAGAACCTCATCGCAAAGAATTTTATTCCGAACTGGATTCGCTTGAACTACACGATCTCATTATGAATGCTCCGAATATGTGGGGAGAAGACGAAGATACTTTAAATGTTAAATTAAAAGGAACTCTCCAGTATGAGTTTGGTGCATTTGTAGATACATCCCGCACGGTAGATGAAGACAGAATATTAGATATTATTAAGAAACTGGATAGAACTTCCTTAACAAAAGCCGGACTTATATTCCTGGATGCTGTCTGGAAACTGAAAAGCGATATTGATAATATCGGCTTTGAGCAGATGAAGGAAAATATTCCGGGCGTGGAAGGTAGCGTTCTATATTATCGGCAAACTGAATTCGGTGAAATGGTAATTGGTGGAAAAGGCAGCAATACATATTCCAAAGATTTTGCAGTTATCATCGATGTAGGTGGGGATGATGTTTATCGCTGCCGTGCCGGCGGTGCTGTCGGTGAACTTGGAAATCCATTTTCACTGGTTCTGGATCTATCGGGAAATGATATTTACCTTTCAGGAGAAAAGGCAATAGATCAGGGTGCGGGTTTCCTGGGAATTGGAATTTTGATAGACTGCCGGGGAAACGATATTTATCAGGGCTTCAACTATTCTCAGGGTGTCGGTTTTTTCGGGATCGGTCTGTTATATGATAACGACGGATATGATGATTACCGTGCAGGATTTTTTTGTGAAGGCAGCGGACACATCGGAACAGGTTTACTTATCGATAATGGAAACGGAGATGACAGGTATTTTGCAAAACTCTGGGCACAGGGAATGGGCGGAACTTTTGGTTTTGGAATGCTTCGCGATGCCGGCGGAGATGATTCTTACAGAACCGGTGGTGCATATCTGCATGCTCCGCTTCTACCGGAAGATTACAAATCTTTCAGTCATGGCTTCGGGATGGGATGGCGTCCACGTGCTGGCGGCGGCATTGGCGTTCTGTATGACCTCGATGGCAATGATTTCTACGATGGAGAGGTTTTCTGCGAAGGTTCGTCTTACTGGTATTCGCTGGGTATCTTGATAGATGGTGGTGGAAATGATTCTTATAATGCTGTTCAATATGCTCAGGGATCCGGTATCCATCTCTCTCTTGGTGCTCTATGGGATCGGGGTGGAGACGACCAGTATCATTCACGCAACGGTGTTGTTGGCGGTACAGCTCACGATCTTTCTGTTGGCATGCTCATCGATGATGAAGGTGATGACAACTATATTGTTTCCGGTGGTTATGGAGTATCGTTAACAAATTCATTTGCTCTATTTATAGATAAGCTTGGCAATGACATGTATTCCACCTGGGAAAAGTTCAGTCTGGGTTCTGTGCGCTGGGGGCGTGACTTTGCAGGCTGCGGGATATTCCTGGACCTGGAAGGAAGGGATGTGTATCCGCGCAACACACTGGCAGATAATGGAAATATCTGGATACAACAGAATTGGGGCATCGGAATAGACCTCGATAGAGATGTTCTTACAGACGAGAGAGAAGATGAAGTCGAAGAAATTATCCTGACAGCAAAAGATAGTTTGAGAACTGTCGAGGAACTGTATGAAGAAGCATCTCTATGGGAAGTTGGCAGCAATAAAGAAAAAGTGGCAAGAGCAAAAAAAGCTTTTTTTGCAAAAGGAATGGAAGCTGTGAATTATATTTGTGACAACAAGCTGACAACTTCCGGCAGCCTGGAATTACGATTGATAGAAAATATTGCAAAAGCTTATCCCGATTCGATTGCTGCACTTCTGCTGGAAAAGATAAAAGATAAGAACAGGTTCGTTCAGAAAAACGCTATCTGGTTATTAGGAAAAACCAAATATAAGAAAGCTGTGGAACCTTTTTTGGAAATGCTTAAAAAGAAAAAAAATAAGAAGCTCAGGATTAGCATTATTTCCGCACTTGGAAATATTGAAGATAAAAGAGCCACCATTCCCATTACAGAATATATAAACGATGAAAGAGAACTTTGCAGGATAAACGTGGTTAAAGCATTAAAAAAATTGAAAGGCGAAAGAGCTGTTCCCACCCTTATTCAAGCTTTAGATGACCCAATGTTCACCGTTCGCTCTGCTTCGATGTCTGCATTTAAAAATTATTCCGATACTCGAAGTGCTCTTGCACTTCTTGATTATATAAAAAGCAAAAATTCATTATATCCAGAACTTGGTGTGTGTACGCTTGCTGATATGATAGAGAGTTTTCCTGATAGTACAGAATATGAAGAGATCGATCTGATTTCCTATGAACTTTTTGAAGAACTGATAGATTGCTCGAACGAACTTGTGCGGGCGGAAGCTGTAGAAGCTTTATACCGCATGGGTGATGATGCTTGCAGGAATTGGCTGGATATAAAAATGGAAAATGAATGCAGTCCTGTTGTGAAAGCTGCTTATGCAAGGATAAAAAAGGAAATGGAATGAGTTCTGCAAAATTAATAATTTCACATCATTTGTCATTCCCGTGAACCGTGTCCGGCTTTTTTTTAATAGCTTCTGCTATTTGACGGAAACGGGAATCCACTAAAATAAAGCATTTTGGATTCCGTATCAAGTACGGAATGACAACAACAGAGTATTTTACATATCTCATAAAGAGATGGAAAATAAAGAGTGAACATCGAGACGATGTCATCGAAACTATCTGGTTCAATCGGGACCCCAATTAGTCAATGGGGCAGGCGATTGAACCAACAAAGAGGTGTTCGAACCAATAGATAAAAAAAGGAAAGAATAATGAAAAAATTTATGATTGTTATTAGTATTTGTTTGATATTTCTACAAGGCGTAGTTTATACAACGAATGGTTTGTTGTTAAATGCCATCGAGCCGCATTTTATGACGGATCCGGCAATTTCTCCTGATGGAAAAAGAGTATGTTTTTCTTATATGTCCGACCTCTGGGTAGTTTCTTTTGAAGGCGGTGAAGCAAAAAGATTAACTACAACCAGGGGTGATGACTGGGATCCGGTTTTCTCGCCGGATGGAAAGCAGATAGCTTTTAATACAGAAAGAGACGGATGGTGCACGATATACACGATACCTTCCACTGGCGGAAAAGCAGAACCTGTGAACAAAGAAGATATGGAGCTTCTGGATTGGTTCCCGGATGGAAAAAGTCTGTTGGCAAAAGCAGATGAACCGGGCATCAGGAATAAATTCTTCAAGGTGGATATGGATGGTACTTTCCGCGAAATAACTGCTTTTGGAGGAAATAACGCTTCTGTTTCCAAAAATGGAAAGAAGATCATTTTTGATCGGAAAGGACTTTATTACCGTGAAGCATATAAAGGCAGTTTCAACGGTGACCTGTGGGAATATGATCTAAAGTCAGATTCGTTTTCCAAGCTTACGAAAACCGATCTGACAGAGCAATATCCTGTTTATTCCAATTTTTCTAACGCTGTTTATTTTGCAGCTTCAGATGGAAAAGTATTCCAGCTTTACAAAGCAGAAATTACAGATCTTTCCCGAAAAGAACAACTTACGAAATTTAAAATTTGGTCGGCAAGGAACATCGGTATTGCAAAAGAAAACGATCGGATAGTCTTTGAAAAATTCGATGAACTATGGAAGTATGATCCTGATAATGGAAAAGTTGAAAAACTCAATATCGCCATAAAACAAGATTTCATTGATGATTTCATTGTGAAGGAAGATGTTTGTGACAAAGTAAATGATTTTGACATTTCCAATGATGGTAAGCTGATAGTTTTTTCTTACAAATATGACCTTTTTGCAGTGCCGGAAAAAGGAGATGACGTTAAACAGATAACCTTCGACCAGAAAGGCATTCAGGACATCCAGATAATGGACGATAACCAGACAGTGATCTATGCAAGTTTTGTGGATGGTCAGCCGCAGCTTTTCCGTGTGAACATAAAAGACATCTCCGGAATTGAAAAGCTCGATTGGTCGGATGATAAATACATCGAATGGATAAAAGCAGAAGAGAACAGGCTTTTGATCAACTTTTCCGATAAGAAACGAAAACACCAGGTAGCTATTGGCGATAGTCTGGGAAACAACATCCGAACTTTGATCGATGATCGGTATGTGATAGAAGAATTGTCGGTTAGCCCGGATGAAAAGTACGTTCTTTATATCGAAACAAGGCAGGAAGTATGGAGCAGGCATATCTATCTTTATAACCTTGAAAATGATTCGAGAGAACTACTTTTCAATTTCGACGGATATCTTAATAATCTCT
>JAUVLE010000038.1 GCA_030595905.1 Candidatus Cloacimonadota bacterium
AGGTTTACCGGATGTGTCTTTATAAATATATCCGACTTCAATTTGTTGCCATTTATTATGTTTTGGTTCAATAAAAAATTGTTTTAATTCATTTTTATTAGTATCCAAAAAATCCCAGCCAATCAGTTCTGTAACATCAATTTTCCTTTCCCCATCTTTTCTCTTTAATCCTTGCTTCACCAAATAATTATTTTTATCATATATGACATCGCCAATCGTTTTAAAATTCTCTTTCAATCTCCTGATAAAATTATAATCCAGATAACTACCATAAACTAACACTTTCCATAGCCAATCATTCTCTATTAATTTTTCTTGAACCACTTCCTTATAATCATTTTTTTGGACTGTAAAAACCTTAAATAAAGAGAAAAAACGATTTGGTTTAATAGCTATATGATGAATAATATTTTTTCCTGTATTTTCTCCGTTTGCATAATTATAAAATAGAACAGATGGTGGTGCAATAGATGAATTATTTGATTTATCAAACACTTCTCTCCTCACGGAAGACATTTCTAAAATTGTATTTAGATAAAAATTTTCTAAAAAATAATGTCTAAATTTCTTTGCTTTTTTGCTAATATTGTAAAGTATTTTACTAGTAACTATTAAAGAACATTTTGTTTTTCCAAACGAAAAATCACTAACTCGCAATACAAATGCCTGAGCTATTTCTTTATTACTTATTTCCAATTCAACTTTAGTTCTTTTATTACCGGTTTTTTCCCGAAGAATTTTCGTTTCTTCTTTTTGTCGGTTTTTTATATATTCAAGGTATAATGGTTTTTTTTCTCCTTTTGTTCCTCTTTTCCAGGGTGGATTACCAAGGATAAAATCAAAATAAAAACTTGTTTCTTTGAAAATGGAATTATATTCAGCTTTTGTATTAAAGAAATCACTAACAAAAAAATTGGTATTTAATAATGGAGGGAATTTAAAATTTTCAATTTCTTTGGGTTCTTGATTATCGAGTAGAGTAATATAAATCGAAAAAATCGCAACATTAATTGCATTATGATCTTTATCGATACCAAAAATATTATTCTTAACAAGTCTTTTTAATTCATTCTTATAATGCTTTTTATCATTACGATAGTCAGGGTTTAGCTTTTTATATTGAGTGATTATCTTTCTTAAAGTTTCAACAAGAAATATTCCCGATCCACAAGCAGGATCAAGAACTTTGCAATTATATATGTCAGGATTAGTCTCAAAATATTTTTCAACAGTTTCTGTTAGAATATAATCAACTAGAAATAGCGGTGTATAATATGCTCCCTTTTTTTCTTGATTTTCTGTTCCAATAAAGAATTCATAAACATTACTGATAAATTCGATGGGAATGATTGAGAAATCATATATATCAAAAAGTGATAATTGTCCGGTTTTTAATTCTTCTCCTTTTATAAGTCTAATTATCACTGATAAAACTTTATTAGTTACACCACGAGTTTCTTCTTTTTCAATTGGAAATAAGTCACCATTGAATTTACCATTCAAATATCTAAAAAAATCATAGGTGTCCTCTTTATTCTGGAGTAATTTACAAAATTCATCATTAGATAAAATACCATTATGATTTTTATAATTAATTATAACTTTTCGGTCTATTAAATAACGAATAAAAATAATACGTCCAATTAGATTGTTAGAAATATAATCTTCAAGGTTATAATCATTTACAATAATATCTCTTGTATCTTTAATATTCTCTAAAAGCTTATAATCGACTCGATTTTTATATGCTAATTCTTTTTGATATTTCTTCCAGGTTTTACCAGTTACTAAATTAAAATATTCGAAATCATTAAGATCTCGTTCATCAGCTAATTTTACTAATTGCGATTCTTCTTTCGATTCTTTTTTTAAGTAGGAAAAACCGTTGTAAATTTGAACCTGATTAGGTTCATTAATAATTATTACAGGAGATTCATTAAAGTTCCAACAATCGTCAAATATCTTTTTTTTATTCGAAGGATTATCATAAAATAAGATGAAAGGTTTGTTATTAAAAACAAAAAAAGCATCTGGTTTTAAGATCTCTCCAATTATCTTTTCAATTCTTTGAGAAAAGAGCCCTTTCCATTTCAATTCGGAAAAAATGAATAATCCATTATCTGTTGTTAAGTTCAATTTATTAAAAATATTTTTCAAGGTCATCTTCACACCACCTTAAACTCGATTCCGGCATCTTTCATCAACAAAATTAATCTCATCTCCATAAGTTGATTTCAGCTTTTCCCAATCGATTTTATTTTCATTAAAAACCTGTGGAGCTATCTCTTTCAATTTGTTTATCAAATCTTCTTTTGTATCAAACGATTTTCCATCCATTATGCTTTTCCTTCCTGATTACTTATAACAAATTCAGGTTATTTATTGCAAGATTTTTCTTGTTTATTTTTATTATATTTTTCAATCCAATCTCCACAAACCTTCATCTTTCGCAGATTCAACTGCATCGTTATATTCTTTTTGGGTAAGAGAATTTGAAAGCTCCTCAATCTCGGATGCTTTTCCGCAGGGACGGTATTGCGGCATAATGTTAATGTAAGTATCCGGTGATATTTCTTTTGCAATGAATCCGGCGATCTCTTTTGTTCCTGCCAATTATTTGGGAAGAACAAGATGCCTTACGAGAAGTCCGCTCTTTGCAATTCCATTTTTGTCGATGACTAAATCTCCAACCTGGCGATGCATTTCCAAAAAAACTTTTCGAGCGACTTCAGGATAATCTGGTGCATGGCAGGTTCTTTCTGCAATTTTAGAATCCCAGAATTTAAAATCCGGCATATAAATATCGAATATCCCTTCCAGTAGTTTTAGAGTTTCCACGTTATCATATCCCCCGGAATTATAGATCAAAGGCACATTAAGTCCTTTTTTGACGGCAAGTTCCAAAGCAGACAAAATCTGGGGAACAACGTGGGAGGGCGTTACAAAATTGATATTATGACATCCTTTGTTTTGAAGGGATATCATCATCTTGGCAAGTTCTTCATCAGTTACTTCATATCCGTGTCCAAAATGACTGATTTCGTAATTCTGGCAGAAATTGCATAGCAGGCTGCAATTCGTAAAGAAGATAGTTCCCGAACCATTTTTTCCCACCAGTGGAGCTTCTTCGCCAAAGTGTGCATTGCAGCTTGATACCATTGCTTTTCTTCCGGTTTTGCAAACGCCTTTTTCATCTTCGAGTCTATTGACGCCGCAACTTCTGGGACACAAACTACATTTTTCCAAAAGAGCATAAATCAGGTTTATTTTCTCTTTCAGGGTACCGTTTTCACAGGCTTTAAGATATGAAGGTAATGAATGCTGTAAGGTCACTATTCAATCAATCCATAGAGAAGTTTTATCTCATCTTTCCAAATCTCAGAATTTGGCGTTTCCAGGATCAGAGGAATTTCATCAAACCTGTCATCATTCATCAGGAAGCGAAAAGCATTCGGACCGATCTTTCCCGTGCCGATACTTTCGTGACGGTCTATCCTACTTCCAAGTTCTCTTTTGCTGTCATTAAGATGCATTCCTTTTAAATATTTAAAACTGATTATTTCATCAAATTTTTCAAAGGTTCTATCGAATGCTGTTTTCGTTTGCAAATCATATCCGGACGCAAAAGCGTGGCAGGTATCCAGGCAAACTCCAATGCGATCTTTATCTTCGACATTATCGATTATCAAAGCGATATGCTCAAAGGTATAACCCACATTATTTCCTTGTCCGGCAGTATTTTCGATGACGGCTGTTACTCCATTAGTTTTATCAAGAGTAATATTTATAGATTCAGCAACGGTTTTAAGGCATTGTTCTTCTGTGATTTTTCCCAGTGTGCTTCCCGGATGGAAATTCAAGTAGATAAGTCCTAATTTTTCACAGCGCTGTATTTCGTCCAGGAATGCTGTTCTTGATCTTTCCAGACCTTCTTTTTCGGGATGACCAAGGTTTATCAGGTATCCATCATGTGGAAGAATATGCTGCGGGAGAAATCCATATTTCTCACAGTTTTCCTTGAAAAGTTCAATATTATTTTCTGAAAGCGGTTTTGCTTTCCATTGTCTCTGGTTTTTTGTAAAAAGAGCAAAAGCTTTTGCTCCTGTTTCCTTAGCATTCAGAGGAGCATTTTCTACTCCGCCGGCAATACTGAAATGAGCGCCGATTCGTTTCATGTTCATTCTCTATAAATCGTGATATTTCCTTCGGTTTTCCTGGTTGAGTCGTAGGCTGCATTTTCTGTTATTTTAAGCAATTCTTCTATTGTCTTGATTTTTTCATTGGTGCTGGCGATTCCCCAACCGGTATTACAAACTTTCATGATCGGCAGGTCTGTGATTTTGTTATTTATTCGTGTGATGGAAACAAGTCCGTTTTTTGCGGATGTTTCGGGCATAACAATGACGAAAGCATCTTGATGTGTTTTGCCAACTATATCTGTTTCACGCAGGTCGTTTTTGATGATATAGGCAATTTGCTTCATCAGATCATGAGTTTCATGTTCTCCGATAGTTCTAACAATATCTTTTAGATTATCGATCTTCATTACGGCTACCGTAAGGCTTCGTTTATATCTCTTCATCATCGAGAAGATAACTTCAGCTCTGCTGATAAAGGGTTTGTACGAGTATATTCTTGTGATCTCATAAAGACCTTTGTGTTGTTCAATTTCTTCATTTTGCATAAATATTTGAACTACCATACTGATGATGGATGCATACATTCTGATCTTTGTGATCTCCTCACTATCAAAAGAATTGCTTTCTTTGTCGATGAACAGGAAACCGAGAAGTTGATCTTTAAAGTTCAACGGAACAATTATCAAGTGAGAATATTCTTTTTCAAATTTATATTTACCGGGAGACGTTATATTCAGGAGTTCAACAAGTTCTTTGATCATCGAGTCTTCTTTTGTATATTTTGTGTTCTTGGCAAAATTATGACTTAGATTTCTTCCTATCTTTAATCGGTAAACTCCGGTTTTTTGAACTTTCAAGAAAATTCCCAGAGACTGGAAACTGAATTCAGCTTCAATATCACGGATTATTTTACTTAAATTTTCTTCTAATGGTTTTTTTTGATTCACTTCATTCAACAATTTATCAAATTTTATTAATTTAAATGGCATTCACACCTCCAGTATTTTATTGACTTCCTATCATTGTTCAATATTCAAATTAATATCCTTTATCTTAGAGACGATCATATCTATTCCGATCTCATTCTGACCGCCTTCCGGGATGATGATATGAGCATATCTTTTGCTGGGCTCCACGAAATCTATATGCATTGGACGAACGGTTGAATAGTACTGTTTGATAACAGATTTCAAGCTTCGTCCACGTTCCTGAATATCTCTTTCTATCCGGCGCAATATCCTGAGGTCGGCATCTGTATCTACGAAGATCTTAATATCCAGTAAGTCCCGAAGTGCCTTATTCTCGAAAATAAGAATTCCCTCGACGATTATTATCTTTGAAGGTTTTTTCTGTATGGTCTTGCCTGTCCTCATATGAGAAGAATAATCATAAGTCGGCATATCTATCGGTTCGTTATCTTTTAGTAATTTGATATGACTTACAAGAAATTCATTATCAAATGTTTTCGGATGGTCATAATTTATTCTATGCCGTTCTTCCAAAGTCAAATGTCCGAAAGATCTATAATAACTATCCTGCGTAAGAACCGTTATTTTATCTTTTACCTTTTTTTTAATTGCATCTGTGATCGTACTTTTGCCGGAACCTGTTCCCCCGGCAATGCCTATTACAACTGGAGTTGTCATTTCTTACTCCCTGTTTGAAGAATTATAAATTGAGATTTCCAGACCCGTTCCAATACCAAGGGTCACACTTACAAAAGACTTATTTGTTTTTATAAAGTCAAGATATTCCTTAACTGTATCTTCATGAGAAATTATATTATCGGCAATTATTACTGCATTCTCGTTCATTTTGTTTATTAGAAGTTTTATATAGTTTATGTATCCGATCTTGCCGGCATCTATGAACACAAAATCAAACTTCATATCTAATTCCGGGATTATTGATTCTGCTTTCCCGAGATGAAGCTTAATGTTTTTCCTGTTCAGAAGATTTTCTTTGGCAAGCTCAAACCTTTCTTTATCTACTTCGATAGTTTGTATCTGTGCTTTTGAATGTTGTGCAGCAAGAGAAAGCCAGAAAGTGGAATACCCGTTAGAAGTTCCGATTTCCAGGATATTCCCGGGTGCTTTCATTCTAACCAGCATATAAATTAGATGTGCTGTTTCTTCAGAAATATTCCATAATCTTCTAATTCTTTCTTGTTGAAATGTAAATTGTGAAAAAGTATCTTTGAATTCCTCTTTTAATTTTTCCATTTAAACTTACCAAATGTACCCTTTAACGCAAAATAAATGAAATATGGTATGTAAACGAGTTCTGCCAGAGGAAAAGCCAACAGAAGCCTGATCCTGCGGATCTTGAATAAAAATACTGTTAAAAGCAGAAACTCCGGCACTATTTTTATCAACAGTAAAATAGCAAAGTTAATGGGGGAGATGTAACTAATTATAAATCCGCATAATGCTGAAAGAAACAAAAGGTAATACAAAAAAATAAAAAGAGTTAAAATCTTGATGGAACCAGGATAGAATTTCCATTTAGAAGCTCTTCGATTTTCGAGTTGGATCATTTGCCCTACATCTTCTTTATCGTAGGATTTAACTATCGAGTTCCTGGTAAACATAAAAGTTGCTCTATTTATATGTCTCGATATTTTCAGAAGCATCAGGTCATCATCACCGGATCTGATATGCCCGATTCCGGAAAAACCTTCAACCTGTTGGAAAAGACTTCTTCTGTATGCTATGTTTCTTCCACAACTGCTTATCTTCCAGTTAAAGCCAAAAGTTCCGGCAGTAACAGCAAAGATAGACGCTCTCTCTAAATTCTTTAAAAAAGAAAGCAACTTGTTTTTAATTATCAAGGGAGAATATCCGGCAATGAAATCTATTTCAGGCGTGAAATGTCTGCTTATCTCCTTCAGCCAGTTTCTGGTTGGAAGACAGTCCGCATCGGTAAAAGCCAGAATATCATAATTAGAAATATGGATAGCAGCATCCAGGGCACCTTTCTTTCCTACCAGAGTTTTACTTTCTTTCTCGATCCTGACCAACTTCAAATTTGAATTGTTCTTCATGAATTCTTTTACTATATTGGAAGTTTCATCTATAGAACGATCATCAGCTACAATTATTTCGAATTTATCCTTTGGATAATTTTGATCCAGAAGGATCTTTAATAGTTCGGGAAGATATTTTTCCTCGTTCCTTGCGGCAATGATCACTGATATTGTATGCAATTCGGAATTAGAACCTTTTTTTAACAGGAATATTCCGATGCAAAATGTAAAGATTACCAGAAAATAAATTATACTTATCGTAAAAAAGAACATCAATTTATGATCGAATCTGTTTTCTCAATAAATTCGGCAATGGCAGGAGATTCTTTTTTAATATCTTCGAGTGTGGGGTTCAGGTTTGTTTTTTCTTTTTCTTCCTTTTTCAGGATGAATTCGACACGTATTTTCAAATTAAAGTGATTGGAGAAAATCTCTGATATTACTACTTTATTGTCTTCTAACATTCCGTGAGATAGCGATTTGGCTACAGCATAATGAACTATGTTATTAGAAACATCATCTAATTTGCTTTTTTCTAAATAGTTTCCTATGATTGGTTTTTTAATTTTTAGTTTATTTATCATTGTTTTACTGTTTTCTTCTACAAGCTCTGCAGTTAGTTCTTTGACTACCGGTTTTTCTTCTTGAACTTCTTTTTCAAGGATTTTTTCTACCGTTTTATGTTGGAGAGTTTGTGCTTCGATAACAGGAGGTTTTTCAATTATTTCTTCAGGTTCCTCGCTCGTAAATGATTCTCCGGTTTGTAATTTTTCCAATATGCTATTGAGTGATTTCAGGTCGGAAAGTTTCGTAAGCTTCACAAATGACATTTCTGCCACCATTATAGGATTATTGCTGTTCTTGATATCGGTTTTGGTTTTTACAAGAAGTGTAAGCAGGTATAGAAGATCATTTTCCTTGAATTCCGAACAAATATCTATCATTGCTTTTTTAACCGCTTCCGATATCACGGGTATATCGAGTCCGATAGACAGCAATAATAAATTTCTGATATAATCCAGAAGTCCATTAAGGAATTCCTGAATATCGTTACCTTTTTCCAGAATATCATGAAGTAGAGTGATTATCTTTGAAGCATCTTTATTTGCGATGCAATGCATTATTTTATTATAAACGTCGTAGTGCACAATGCCAAAGATGGAGAGGATGTCTGTGAGTGTAATCTCATCTTTCCCGAAAGCGAGCACCTGATCCATCAGGGATTGACCGTCTCGCATGCTGCCGTCAGCCTTTTTTGCGATCATAAAGAGTGCTTCGTCCTCGATAGATATTTTCTCGATCTTGCAAATTGATTTCAGGCGGTCTATAATATCCGGGATCGGAATGCGTTTGAAATCGAATCGTTGACAACGGGAGATGATGGTGGGAAGCACTTTGTGCGGTTCGGTTGTCGCAAAGATGAATATCACGTTTTCCGGTGGTTCTTCCAGGGTTTTTAAAAGTGCATTGAAAGCACTTTTGGAAAGCATGTGAACTTCATCGATAATATATATTTTGTATTTAGAAGTGGAAGGCGAATACATCAGTTCTTTTTGCAGGTCACGGATATCATCGACACCGGTATTGGATGCTCCGTCGATCTCGATCACATCGTTAGAATTTCCCTGAGTGATCTCTGTACAATTCGGACAAACATTGCAGGGAGTGATGGTGGGACCATCGTTTAAGCAATTAAGACTCTTGGCAAATATTCTTGCGAGAGATGTTTTGCCTACACCTCTGGGACCTGTGAAAAGATATGCATGAGCGGTTCTATCGAGCTCTATAGTATTTTTTAAGATGTTTGTAATGTGATCCTGAGAATAGATCTCATCAAATGTTTGCGGTCTGTATTTTCTGGCTAAAACTAAATACGACATTTTATCCTCATATTTTAAATATTTCTCTTTTTTCTGACTGGAAATTCCAAATGAAGATGAAATTTGTCAATTAAAATCAAATAAAGTTATGCCGTTTAGCTCACCTGTCTTCTTTGGAAAATGCCTGATACGACATGTCAGGCGGATTTTCACGAATATGCACGTATAAATAATATAAAGAAATCTAAAGTTGTTAATTTTATAAAATCATCAATATTTTTCTATCTTTGCTTTGTTGTATTAACCACAAAAATATCTGGTTGAATAGCGTCGTTTAGCATTGAAATGCTTATCACACTTTTTTCTTGACTCAAAAAGAGCCAAATTTTTCCTCGCTGTGTTATGCAGAAGTGGCGGAATTGGTAGACGCGCCAGGTTCAGGGTCTGGTGGGCAATATGCCTGTGGGGGTTCGAGTCCCCCCTTCTGCACCATTTTTTTGAATTTGACTTTTTAGAGTGGACTCTATTAAAGGAATAATTTTATTATTATAAATACAGGACGAGAACCCCCTTCTTCCTGTTGATTTCGACCACGAGATGGGAACCGATGCAGATCTATTTGTATTTCTTTAAGGTATATTTTAATTTGTTTATTTTAAATGGTCTGCCATGCCCGGGATATATCCGTTTTAATTTGTAAGTTAATAGCTTATCCCAGCTTTCCAGAAGCAGATGTACATCATTGGCAAAAGTCGGGAAAACGCTTTTGGTAAAAGGAAAAATATTAAAACATGTATCTCCTACGAAAGCAGTTCCGTCAGCAAAGATGACGGAAACAGAACCTGCCGTATGACCCGGAGTAGGAACGATCTTTGCCTTAAAACCAAATGGTCTCAGATCAAATTCATCTTTAATTTCAATATCGGGTTCCACGGGGTCAAACGAAATTAATGTGCCGATTCTCTTAAAAATAAAAGCGAATATTTTTCCTAAAGGATGAATGATATTTACCGGGATCGATCTGCCTTGTTTAAGATATTTTACTTCGCTGGAGTGGATGATTACCTGCGCTTTGGTCAGCTCTTTAATCTCTGACAAACTGCCCACATGGTCATGATGAGCATGAGTGACCACGATCAGTTTAATATCTTCCGGTTCTATGTTCCGGAGTTTTATCCGGGAAACAAAGCGGTTCTTCATATTACTATTTCCAGCATCGATCAGCAGGTAGCCGGCATTTCCTTTTACCAGGTAGGCATGGGAAGAACCTAAACGGATATTTATCACATTTTGCATATTTTCGTGACCGTAAGTGAAAAGGTTTATTGATTTTTGGAATGTCATCTATTTATAAATATAATATTGCAGGTCAATTTCTTCCATTTCATTTCGTGGAATTGTAATAAGCCAGTTCTGTAAAGATTCAAAAGCAGTTTTATAATCTGCATTTAGTTGAAAATTAACGGGTTTCTTTGTTGCTATGATTTTTATTATTTCCGTATCTTCTTCTTTTTCTGATAATAGAGCTAATTCATACGAAACTTTGTTTATTTTATCAACTTCATTTGGTAAAAGAAATTTCTGTTTGGCTTTTACAAAATTATCTTTTCTAAATTCGTTTGGAAATATTGTGGCTACATTTTCATCTGACATTATATTAATAATAGTTAGATAGCAATCGATCGAAGGTGTTACTGATAATTGGAGACACTCACCTTCTTTGAAATACTCTTTATTTAATTCAGCTTGCACAATAAAATTCTGGTCTTTTTCTCCGCTTTGTTTTCCTACTTTTAGTTTTACAGTTATTATTTTATAAATCGAATTTCCAAAAGTCTCTATTTTCTCTTTTAATATTTCTTTTTCAAGAATAATACCTTGTGAAATTTGATTTGTTAATTTAGATAAATGATCAATATGGATAACACATTTATTTTCAGCTTGAATATATGAAGTTCTGCCCGAAACTTCAACCCCGCTGAAATATTCTATTGCTGCTTTATATGCTTTTTCAATAGCAATATCCCTTGCCTGTTCAGGTGTGATGTTTTCAATTATTGCAGAAGATGTTACTTCAAACCATCCATCACCAAGTTCTATTAATATTGGTTGTAATGGAATTGAATTTTCACAAAAAATTATGGAAATTATATAAATAAAAAATACAATATAAAAAGATTTTTTTTTATTCATACTCAATCAAAACCCTTTCCCTATCCTGTCCAAATATTTGAGGATTCTGTTCAAAACCGTGAATTCGACGAGAGTAGTATGGAACACCTTCATTATTATCTGAAATGTATTTGTATATTTCATTAAAAGTGAGTTTTTTATCTTTATTAAAATCTGCATTTTTGTTGTGTATTGCCTTTAAAAAAAAGTAAGTAAACATACCATGTTTGTTCTCATTATACCAGCTTGATGGCTCATCATCTTTAGAACTGGTTATGACTACACCATTATCAAAGGCAATAAGCGGATTATCAATCTTTATAATTATCGGTGAAAGATATTCAATTAATTCAACTCCACTAAAACATGCATCTAATATTACTGTAATAGATTTTGCTTGAATCTTGGAAAGATTCTTATAAAAAGTATTAATTGAATAACCTCCAAGTTCCACATATCTTGGGTCACATTCTACTGGTACAAAACAACCTTCCTGGTCTTTAATACTAGGAGCTCCATGTCCTGAATAATAAACAAATACGTCGGATATTCCAGATTTTACTAAATTGTATAATTTTCCTCTGTGTTTTTCTTTTGATCCAAAATATGTATCAAAATCTCCTTTAGATGCATTTTCTAAAAAGAATATATTTCTTTCCTTATAACCAAATGCATCCTTTACATACTCTTTAATTAACAAAGCATCTCTTATTGAATATTCTACATCCTTTGTTTTCTTATATTCTTTATTGCCAATTATTATGGCAATAGCATCATTATTAACAGAAGATGTTTGTGGAATATTGCTCTCAATATCAATATTTACCGTTGTTTGTATTTCTTCTTGAGATATCTTTGCAGCAAGATTATCTTGTATTATTACTTCATCTTTTATTATTGGTATATTAATTTCTTTATCATGATAACCTTGTGCTGAAATTTTACATATTAAATTACTTTCTCTATCTGCAAATGCAGAAACAATAAATTCAATATAAGCATTTTTTGACTGATATGATTCAACATCTCCAATACTAAGTAATGAAGGATATCTATTAGTAATTTCCATATCGTATCCTTGGTCAAAATAAAACTGTACAGTTACATCTATTAATTTTTCAATACTCTGGTTATTAAAAGTGATTTTTACTGCAACAACCTCATCTGATTCAATAATATTATTTTTATTTCCATCAATAATTTTAATATCATCAATATTGAAAAAAGACAATAATTGCGTCTGTAATAAATATACCTCTGATTTTGAATTATCTGATATTATTAAGCTATAATTTGAAAAATATATTTTATCTGATTTATTGGTATTTACTAACGCTGAATAAGTTAAAGATTTAACATCTAATAAAATAGTACTCTGATTATCTAAAGAAACAATAAGACATTCATCATCTATAGGATTACATGACAATTTATTTATTTTAACATTAAAATTTATATTTCCTATTTTAACTAAATCTTCGTTAAATATAAAAACTTTTTTTCTTGAAGCTAATACAATTTTATCGTTAGGAGTAAAAGAAATGTGTTCAATAGAATAATCTAACCGTTCAGAAAAAAAAAGTTTTTTGTATGATAAATTATAAATCAATAAACTTTTATTAGAAGTTGCAATTACGATTTTAGTTCCATCAGGATTATAAGAAATTGATGTAATTTCTTCGCGAATTTTAAAGTCATAAATTAGAGAACCTGATAAAGTATTATATAACCGTGCTCCATAATAACTACCAACAGCAATTATGTTTTCTTGTGGATTAAATGCGATACAATTAATAAAGTCTTTAAAATTTATTGTTATTAAAACTTCATTAGTATTAATATCTTTAATAAATACATATTTATCTTTGAAAGTCGCATACATCGTATTATCGTAATTTATTTCTATGTTTTTCTCTTTTATTGTAGTTAACTTTGAAACATCTTTTTGGAAATGATCAATTATTGAGATACAAAACAAATTTGAAATTAAAATACAAAATACTATAATAAATAATTTTTTCATTTTTTACCTCTGTTTAATATTTTATTATTAAAGGGTTCTACAAAATGATAATTGTGCGTCTTTCTGAGAAAAACTTACAAAGGCATTCGACGAAGAATCCGTCTGAGTCGGACAAGTTCTCATTATAAGCGGAGATCCTTTCAGAGAATAACGTGCAAGATTCGTCCAGCCTTTGCCAGCTTCAGTCTTCACGATGTTACGCCAAAACAAGTTAGCTTGACAATCAGGATGACAAAAAACACTCTATTTGTAAAACTCATTTTTGAAAAATCTATTTCATGAAAAGTTTTAATCGATATTTTATGTCAATTGAAAAATTCTTAACATAAAAAAGCAGTCCCGAACGGGAGTGGTCTTTCCATATCAATTTGATCAACTTAACACAAAATCATTTCCCGAATGCTTTCGGGATGTCAAGTTTCACAAGTATCAACTTGAGTTAAGTCGGCTTTGTCAGTTTTGACTTAAGTTGATTTGAGATTTTCTTTTTATTTATAGATTCCCACTTTCGTGAGAATGACAGCAATATGCCGGATAGGCTTGTGGTAATTTTTGGTGAATGAAATCTTGAAAAGGCTTCATTCAAGAAATTTTGCCTTGACTCTCATTGCGTAAAATTTCACTTTAACTACGAGTATAGAAGATGAAAACATATAATATAAAATTAGCAGAGAAAAGTTTTGAAGAACTGTTAAATGATGTGGTAATTCGAGACGAGATCATAAGAATTACAAATGATTCTAAAAATACAATTTTGATTTCAGAAGGCAAATGGAATTTAATTAAAGAAACTTTATTTCTTCTCTCGATTACAGGTATGAAGGACTCGATAATGAAAGGAATAGAAATTCCTGTAAATGAGTGTTGCAAAGAATTAGAGTGGTAAAAAATATGTTAACTGGAAAATAAGAATAAAGGTATTAATTATGAAAGAATCAATAATTATTGAAGTAGCAAAATTAATGATTAACATCTCTTTAAAAAAGATGACAAAGAATCAGAAAATCTTATCTATTTTAAACAAAGTTAACAAATTAACATTAAGAAAAGATGATTTTGAAGCTATCTATGTTCATTCGTTAGTCGAATATGGTGTTGATAAAGCTGATAAAGATTTAGTTCGATACTTTTCTTCTCTAACAATATCAAAAGCAATCAAAAAAGAGATACATACAAATGATGTGAAAGAATTTATAAAGGTTTGTGAATTAGTATTCGATGATTTTAAAGGGTTAGAAAACTTTTCTGAATTCGATTTACTCAATGACGAAATAAAAGAATTTCATCAAACCTACGATTACATAGTAAGCCAAACTGTAACACCATTTACTCTAAAAAAATATAATGAGGATAAAAAATTTCAAAATGAGATGATTGCAACTATTTATAAAAACTCATTCGAATACCAATCAGAAAAATACTTAAAATACCTGATTAAAGAATTTAAAAAAGAATTTCCCGGAAAAAAATACATTGAACAAAAAGGTGAAACTCGTGAAATCATTATCAATTTAGCAAAAGACATTTCCAATCTTATAAAAAAGAGAAAGAAGAAATATCCCAAAAATATGCAATATAAAAACAGGAGTTTGAATTTATCAAAGCTTGGGATTGATATTTTGGATTTTAAAGATGTTGAAGTGAACACTATTGATCCAATAGATAAATACATAAACGACTGGATAAATGATGATTCTCAAAATTTCTTAGTTATTATGGGAGAATATGGAACAGGGAAAACAGCTTTATGTAAATATATTGCAAGTGAACTGGCTAATTCATACTTTGACAATGAAACAAAAATAAATGATGAGAATAATAGAATAGTTATTTTTCTCAATCTGAGAAACTTTAAAGCAGAAGACGTGGAAAAATATATCATTGCTGAATTGAATGAGAACGGTATTAAAAATTTCAATAAACCGGACCTTTATAACAGGATAGATAATAAAGAAATAATCTTTCTATTTGATGGATTTGATGAAATGACACAAAGGATTGATACTGAAGAAAAGAAGGCTAATTTTCTACAAATTGAAAAACTGATCAGAAAACGAAAGAACAGCAAAGTGATCCTGACAAGCCGAGAAGAATATTTCACATTTGAAGAAGAATTAAACGAAGTTTTCAAAAATAAAGAAAATGAAAACTACAAAATAATCTATTTGAATCTTTTTGATGAAGAACAGATAAAACTATATCTGGAATCTCATACAGATAATGCTCAATACTATTTAGATAAAATAAAAGAAATCTATGATCTTAGTGACCTCGCACAAAGACCCATTTTGTTGGACTTTATTGTAAAATATCTCCCAAAATTGATTGAAGAAAAAGGAGTAGAAATATCAATTAATGCTTCTGATCTTTACCAAATAGGAATACAAACTGAATTAGAAAAGAAATCTCGAGAAGTTTCTTTCTTAAGTAAAAAGTTACCAACTCAAAAACGACTCTTGCTTCTACAAAAGCTCTCTGTTTGGATGTTTGAAAACGATTCATTAACTATAAATACAAGAATAATAAAAGAAGAATTGAATCTGAAGGAATTCTTTGAAGTGAAAGAAGATTATGAATTAATAAAATACCTGAATATGTTTCTCAACTTCACTTTCTTAACGAAAGAATCAGATTATACTTTTAGAATTTCTCACAAATCTTTCAGGGATTATTTAACTGCAACTGAACTTGTGAAAGAAATTCACAGTGGGAATATAAATGTGTTTGGAAAGCATCAAACAAGTTCGGAAA
Organism: Candidatus Cloacimonadota bacterium; assembly: GCA_030595905.1. Taxonomy (GTDB): domain Bacteria; phylum Cloacimonadota; class Cloacimonadia; order Cloacimonadales; family TCS61; genus JACNIV01. Next base: position 15,931 of record JAUVLE010000038.1, read on the forward strand.
TAACCCATTTCATATCAGAAATGAATCCAGACCGCAAAATACTTGAGAAGCTTTCAAAAACAGGAGAAGAAATAACCGAACAAAACAAATGGCAAAAAAGCAATGCTATTAATTTAATTCTAAAAATTGATAATCCATTATACAATTATAGTTTAGATTTCAATTGTAAGCATATAATTGCCCCTAAAAACAATCTAACAAATATTACCATATTAAGGGAAGTGGATAGTTTAATCGAGCTAGGTTTAGATAATAGTTCAATCAAGAATGTAAAACCATTAATAGGTATGAAAAAATTAAGTCATTTATATTTGAATGATAATCAAATCTTTGATATTGAACAGTTAAAGGAATTGAAAGATCTAAATAAATTATATTTATACGATAATCAAATAAGTGACATTTTACCTTTGAGAGAATTAAAGCAATTAACATCTTTGAATATACATAGTAATCAAATTAGTGATATTACTCCTTTATATGAATTGACAAAATTAACTGAATTAAATTTAGCAAAAAATCAATTTTGTGACATATCTCCTTTGCAAGAAATGAAGAACTTAACTTCTTTATATTTACATAAAAATCAAATCAGTAATATAATTCCTTTACAAGTATTAACAAATTTAACCAGTTTACATTTAAGCAATAATCAAATTAATGATATATCTCCCTTACAAGAATTGATAAATTTAACCAGCTTAGCTTTAGATAATAATCAAATCAATGATATAGCCCCTTTACAAGTATTGAATAATTTGGAATTATTAATGTTAGAAAATAACTATATAATTGGAATTGATTGTTTGATTAACTTAAAAAACTTAACTGGATTGTATCTAAAAAGCAATCGAATAACTGATTTGAACCCATTAGCAGGAATGAAAAAGATTTTAGTGTCAAGTCAATCCTCAATTGACGGATAAAGTCGTTTCAATTTAATTCTTGCATCTTTAGTTGTGAATCTCCAGTTCACTATACATTTTCTTGAATTTCTG
>JAUVLE010000314.1 GCA_030595905.1 Candidatus Cloacimonadota bacterium
GGTGTGGAAAGAGAAAATCCCAATGTTTACGAAGCATTGATCGGAGAAGCACCGATAAAGGAAGTGATCAAACATTCTCCCGTTTTGGAAAGCCTCGATATCTTGCCTTCCAATATGGATCTAAGTGGTGCAGAGATAGAATTGGTTAAAGAATATTCCCGTGAATATAAACTAAAAAATATCATCAAAAAAGTTCAAAATGATTATGAATATATTTTGATCGATTGTCCTCCTTCGCTTGGACTTCTAACGGTGAATGCGCTTTCCGCCTGTAGTGACGTGCTGATTCCTATCCAATGTGAATATTATGCTTTGGAAGGAGTGAGCCAACTCATTAATACTATCAGGTTGATAAAGAAAAACCTGAACACGGAGCTAAATATTTTGGGAATCGTGCTTACCATGTATGATAGAAGATTGAACCTTTCACAGCAGGTAGCCAAAGAAGTAAGAAGATATTTTCAAGATCAGGTTTTTGAAACTATAATTCACAGAGTAGTGAAATTAAGCGAAGCTCCCAGTTTTGGAAAATCCATCTTTCATTATGATATTAAATCTCGTGGAGCAAAAAACTATTTAAATTTAGCAAAGGAAGTGATTGCAAGATGAAAAAATTAGGTAAAGGTTTGGATGCATTGATAAGTTCAGGCGTAGAATCTACCGATAAAACTACCGGTATCACAACCGTGAAAGTAGATAAGATCATACCGAACAGGTTTCAACCAAGAAAAGAATTCGATAAACAGAAGCTGCAGGAACTATCTAATTCACTCAAAGAAAGCGGAATAATCCAACCGATCATAGTAACCAAAAAAGATGAAACTCAATACGAATTGATCGCTGGAGAAAGAAGATTGGAAGCATCCAAACTCGCAGGTTTCGAGGATATTCCGGTCATTATTCGAAGCGTTTCTCCCAGACAGCAACTACAATTTGCTATTATAGAAAATGTACAACGGGAAGACTTGAATGCTGTGGAAGAAGCAAAAGCTTATCAGCAGCTAAATGGTGAATTTGAGCTAACCCACACCCAAATAGCGGAGATCGTTGGAAAAGACAGAGCAACTATCTCAAATTTGATACGACTTCTAAATCTGGAAGATGACATTCAACAATTGGTTTTGAACAAGGTTTTAACTCCCGGGCATGCCAGAACCATACTTCAAGTTAAAGAGCCATTGCGCAAAGATTTTGCAGAACTGATAATAAAAGAGAAACTCTCGGTACGCAAAGCAGAACAAGCTGCAAAACGTATTAAAGAAACCGGCTCTGTCGCAAAGCAAAGACCAAAACCAGAGAAAAAAACCGATTTCAGTAAATATGAAAAAAAATTATCGGGTTATTGGAAAACAAAAATATCGATTACCGGCAAAAAATCCAGCGGAAAAATCAGCTTATATTATAATTCCGAAAAAGAATTTGCGAAACTTTTAAATATGCTCGAAGGGAAAGATGAATAAAATTTCTGTTCTGATCATAATCGTTCTGATAATTGTTTTGTTGGTTCTGGTAATCCAGATCGACAAGTTAAGAATGACAATATCTCAGAAACAAAAAGAGATCGATCTTTCATTAGATCACATCGAACATCTATCGAAAACGATGAAGAATGAGGAAAAAAATAATTCTCAACGCATTAGGAATATTTTAGCTGATTATTTAGAAAAACCTGAATCTGCCGATATCCAAAAGAATAAATTCGATCTCGAAAAGATCAAAAATTCAAATTGGAACGAACGTGAACTAGGCGATTTTGTTCCTAATAAAATTCCATTAAAAAATGATTATTCTATCAGTCAACATTTCACAGAAAATCATACAGGATTAGATTTTGCAGCTCCGCTGGGTGATGCTGTACTGGCTGCCGGAAGTGGAAAAATCATTGCAAAATATATCGATGAGTATTTCGGAAATATTTTGATAATTGATCATTTAAATAAATATGCTTCTGTTTATGCTCATCTTTCGGAAGTATTTGTTGAAGAAAATGAATTAATAAACAAGGGAGATATTATTGCAAGTATTGGAAATACCGGCAATAGTTCTGCTCCTCATCTGCATTTTGAAATCTTGATAGATGGAAAAAGTGTGAATCCCGAAAAATTATTGAAATAAAGAAGTAAGTTTATCACTACCCTTCCGAAGGTTTATCAGTCATTGGTTTGGTTATGTAATTTTCAAGAATTCTCTACATTCGGAAGGTTAAATATTCCAACGCAGACAGTCTGTGTGAAAACAGTAGCCCGACACTCCGTGGCGGAAAAATGAACTCGAAACATTGCTTTTAGATAAGCGATCTCATGTTTAGAAGACTAATTTTGAGTTTCCAAAATCAACGAATTTTTCATTTTCACACAAGCTGAGAGCATTGGAACGAGAGAAAGTACTTTTCCC
>JAUVLE010000014.1 GCA_030595905.1 Candidatus Cloacimonadota bacterium
TTCCAAAAAAAGGAATTCACTGTTTCTTTGAATCAATTTGATAGCTTTATCAAGTTCGTCATTCTCAAATCCTGTCCTATTCATACCGGTTTCTAATTCAAGATGAATTTTAGCTTTTTTATTCAGTAACTTAGAAATTCGGATACTATTTTCAAGTCTGTCCAAATCAAATACAAAGAAGGAAATATCTTTTTCAATAACCCATTTCAAATCCTCATTATCTATCATTACCATTATCATCAATTCACTTTTAGGCGATAGAACAGAGTAGGCAATTTTTGCTTCATACACATCTGAAACAGCAAAATAATCAATTCCACAGGCTTCTGCTAAAGGCACAAAATCTTTTATCCCGTGACCATAAGCATTTCCTTTGATTACAGAAACGAATTTGACCGATTTCCCGATCTCTTTCTTCAAATATCGGATGTTCTTTTTCAAAGCTTTGAAATCTAATTCGATGTAGGATGAATGAACCACTATTGTCTCCTGTATATTTCTTTAATAATTTCAATAAAAATATTGATTCCATCTGATATAATCTCATCAGGAAAATCATAATCGGAATTGTGAAGTTGTCGATGATCTTTTCCGGAGCCCAGTCCAAAAAATGCTCCTTTGATCTTTTGAGTAAAATAAGAAAAATCATCGGTCCAAGAAAAGGGTTGTTTTATGAATTTTATCTTATTATCAATATTTTCTGCAGATTTTTTGATGATATCTACGCATTCATCATCATTGACGATCTCAGGGAAATATTCAACCCACTCTATTTCATAATCCAAATTTTGTTTTTCGGCTTTTTCTTTTACAAGAGATATTGCTTTCTTCTGCATAATCTCCAATGTATTTTTTGTGTGAGAACGAAAAGTTGCCATTATTACAGCTTTTCCGGCAGAAGTTCCAAAAGCTATTTCACCAAGCTTTGCGTATATTATTGTAATCATTGCAAAATCTTGGATATTTTGGGGAAGGTTATTGAATTCATTAATTATTTTTGTCATTGCAGATGCCGGATTATTTCCGTTTTCCGGATGCCCGGCATGTGAAGTTTCACCTTTCAATTTGATAATAATTCCTATCGATGTTGATGTATAAATTCCCTTTCTCTGGATAATTGTTCCTTTGGTAAAACCCGGGAGATTATGAAGTGCGAAAATGTAATCAGGTTTTAATAATTTGAATTTCGTATCTTCCACAACTCGTTTTGCGCCTTTGGAAGTTTCTTCCGCAGGTTGGAATAAAAGGATAATTCTTCCTTTGAAATTTTCCCGTTTTATCCTCTCTGCCAAGCCGAGAAGAATCGTTATATGTCCGTCGTGTCCACATTTGTGAGAGATTCCTTCCACTTTGCTTTTGTATGAAAAAATGTTCGATTCGGTGATTGGCAATGCATCCAATTCTGCCCTGAACATTATCGTCATTCCGGGTCTCCTTGAATCGAAAATTGCTGCTATTCCAAAGCCTCCGATTTCAGTAATTATTACTTTTGGAGAAAATTGTTTTAACATTTTAACAATGTAGGTTGATGTATTTTTCTCCTGCCCTGAAAGTTCGGGATTTCTATGCAAATATTTTCGTATTTCAATTAAATCCAAATTCATTTTCTATCTTCTTATTACCTTTTCAATATATTTAGAATTCATTAATCGTAAAATTCCCATATAGTCCATATTGAATTCTAATAAATCACCAACTTTATAATTATTGGGATTATTCTTCAAATCTATAACAATCATATCCGAACTTGCTCCAACAAACTCGATGTTTTTATCGGAAGACCAAATATGTTTTTCATCTACATCAAGTAAACCAAGATTGATGATTGCTCTATAAGATTCTTCTCCAATCTCATTAGTATCAAATTCAAAATTTTTACCTTCAACATTTGTGCCCAACTCACCGGAAGGAATACTTGGTTTTTCAGTTAATTCAATTATTTCAGCATATAATTTAAAAATATTATATTCCATACCATCAACTAATTTATTGTGATAAATATCTGTCCCGAGAAACAATGTTTCACCAACTCTAAAATGATTTATCCCTTTTGGAAGAATTTTTGATAAAAGCAAAGGTATTACTACAGAACTTCCTCCTGAAACAAATGGAATCGTTCTGTCAAATTTCGCCTCAATAAGCTGCTCATAAAGACTTAATTGTATGAGTTTATCGGCATTTGGAAGAACACCGTATAGACAAGAGAAATTAGTGCCGATTCCTACAATTTCAATATTTTCAAGATTAAAAACCCTTTCATAAAACTTAATAAATTCATCTCTTAAAACGCCCTCTCGTAATTCTCCCATTTCTATCATTATGAAAATTTTGTGAACTTTATTCAGTTTTTTTGCTGCTCGTGATAATGATTTTATTGTAGATATTTCAGTATTAACACTTATGTCGGCATATTTTACAATGTTAGTGATTTCTCGTTTTGCAGGAGGTTTAATATATATTGTTTCAATTTTATCATTAAGGGATTTAATATTCTTAAGATTTGTTAATCTGGAATCGCAAACTTGTTTTAAACTAAGATTAAGCAATTCAGCTAAAAATAATTTATTCCCGCATAAAACTTTAGAAACTACAGCCCATTGAATATTGTTCGATTTGAATAAACTATCTAAAAAATCAAAATTATGTTTTAATTTTTTAATGTCCATTTCAAGAAAAGCCATTATTTTTCTCCTCTAATATATCTCATTTCAATATACTTTGTTGAAAACCCAATTCTTTTGTAAAATTTTATTGCAGATTTATTATCATACTCTACATGTAGAGCAATATCTCCCTCCGAAATATCAAGTGCTTTTTCCATAAGATATCTTCCTATACCTTTGACTACTCGATAATTTTTATGAACTGCAATATAAACTAAAACATTTTCAGGAATATATTCAGACATTCCGGTTTTATTCATAATAAGAACTCCTACCGGTTCCATGTCGTCGATTGCTACGATGATGAATCCGCCTTTACTTTTTTCTGTGGAAAATGCATAATCAATAGATTTTGAAATGGCACTTTTACTATCGCCGAACTGTTCAAGATGCTTATAAAGAAATTTTACAATTTTGTTTTTTTCTTCTCTTGATGGTTCACTATCAGGTTTGCAAATAATTAAATTTTTTTCCATTTTTTTGCATCCTTGTATATTTTTGTTTTATGATTAATGACTGCTAATGTTCGAGCCTGTCACGCTTGTCCGCCTCTGGCGTGGTTCTTCTTGCAAGCCAAAGGTTCACCAGCAAACCAATGGCTTGTAAAATTCTCTTCTTGCTGATTGTGGAGCTGTGTGTTAGCAGTCGTTTTTTTCATTTCAATAGCAGACACTTCTTCACTGCTTTGGTTTTACCGTTCACGGTTAATTTGTACATATAAACTCCACTTGCAACCGGTTTGTTGTTTTTGTCGGTACCATTCCATGTAATTGAATATTGATTATTGAAAATTGAATATTGTTTAATCTTTTGACCCTTAATATTGTATATTATTATTTCGGTGTTTTCGGTGTTCTCGGTGTTTAATTCAAAAGAAATTGTAGTGGTTGGACTGCGACCGGCTCCGGCACCTGACGGATTGAACGGATTGGGATAATTTTGGTTAAGAAAAATATGACAAGGTTGAATTGTCTCCTCTATTGTTTCAGTCAAGTTAGTAACATCTACAGTTTGAGCAACTAAACCTGTAGAGAAATATTCAGCTTCAGAACCTTCCCAATAACCTCTTTGATATAAAATTGTAGCTTTAGAATTAGTTAGTTTCGAGACCTGATAATAATAATGATCTTCCGAAAGATTTTCAAACTCGACTCCCGAAAGATTGGATTGAAAGGGCACACCGTCTTCATCTACCGACTGCATAAAAAAAGCACAATCTTCGTCTTCATTATTTCCTTGCCAGACAATGAATAAATTATCACCGATTTTTTCTGATTCAATACGAAAAATATTACCTTGGCTCTCAACTGCACAAATATTTCCATCCCAAACAGAATTTCCTTGCAGGTCAAATCTCTCCATTAAAATATAATTATTTAGATAATCATAATCTCGCCAAACAAAATTGATATAACCGTCAAAAAAAACATCCAGATCACATAGATAAACATCCGGGTAAAGTGTTAAACCACATCCGTTAAAAAGATATTCCGCATTGGAAGATAATATTTGAATGCCATAATCTCTTTGTCCATTTTGGTAAGATTTATAAGAAAACAAGAGATTTTCTTCAATGACATCCATTGAATATAAATGAGTAATAAAATCCGGTAATGGAAGTCCCGAAACCGGCCAATTAACCGGTATGTTACCATTTTCATCGATCATTATAAAATACCTATTATCATCTAAACCCCAATAAAAATAATTACCGATCATACTGAAATAATAAATTGAACAATTCTCTACAATCACTTTCCCGTTGTTTCCCCAAACCGGTTCATCGTTGACTAATTTCTGGGCTTTTATCTGATCATTTTCCCACCAGGCAATAATAATGTTTCCATCATTAATTCCTATTTTTGTTTTTTTTTGCTCATATTCAATATCAACTGTTAAATCAACTCCATTTTCGGAAAATGTATTACCGTTTTCATTAACTTTCTGCCAGCGGACTCTTTTGAATTCCTCGTTCTCCTTCTGTTCAGTCCACGCAGCGATTATGCCATTTTCCGGTAGAGGTTTTGAAGTAACATATCCCTGAGATGAAAAGATAGTATCAGTAAGTGCTAATCCGTTATCTTCAAAATAGATTGCTCCATCACTTGAAACACGTTGCATAAAGATTCTACCATAATATGGATAACGACCATCCTCCCAAATATGATAGCTTGAATTATCATTTATGATAGTTTGATAATTATAAATATATCCAAATAATCCTGATCTGATTTCAACACCATTTTCAGGAAGTAGAATTTGACCATCCTGATCAAGACATTGATAGGAAAGAAATGATTGGCTTTCTTTAGTTAATAGCCAGCAGCAGAAAATATCATTATTAATTTTGTTTATTACAATTCCATATTGTGGACATTCTGAGCCAAAGCCATTTCCAATCTCAATACCATATTCTCCCCAAAGCTTAGTTCCTTCCGAATCTAAATGTTGTGAAATTATATTTGAGTTACTTAACCAACTGAAATAACAACCTCCGTTATCGTCTATGTGAGAATCAATAATAAAATATGATGAAGTATTTTCTCCTTCAAGAATTACACTATCGTCCCACTCGGGAGAATCTTCCATGTTTATTTTTTGTGCTTTCAGGGAAAAACTGTCTTCTTCATTCTCATCAGTAGAATACATCACAAAAAAACAGTCATCATTAGAAGATAACTCAACCTTAGAATAAGGAGAAACATTTTCATTAATTATCACGACTCCATTGTCTTCCCAATGAACATTGCCATTTATATCAACTCGCTGTCCGTAAATATTTTGACCAACTTTCCAGCTAAATATAAAATTATCATTTCCAACTGATATTGAGTTTAAACTGAAAGGATATGCAGAATAAATCATCTGATTCCATAAAATTTCTTTCTCAAAATTAATTCTTATAACTTTGAGATTATCATTATCATAATCCTTATAAGATAATATTGATCCTCCTGAATTATCTGAAATGGTTGATAAAAGGTATGCATTCTCAATTATTGGTAAATTATTTGTTTCCCAGAGATCATTTGCGTTAGAATCTAAATTAATTCCATAAATATCACCTGAGTATAAATGGAAAATATAAGCTCCTCCGATATTATTGGGTACAACACAAAAATTTGCAAAATCCATATTTTCTACGATAAGTTCAGTATTTTGCGGCCAGAGAGTTTCTCCGCTGCTGCTGATTTTCTGTGCATAAAGTTTCTTGTCTTGCCAATTATTATTTTGAATATTCTGCCATACAATAATGACACAATTATCACTTGTGGAAATTATGTTAGAAAAATATTTAATTAGATCATTCCGATTATCGATCAATAACGGGTTACCATTATTCCATAATTTATTTCCATCAGCATCAACCTTTTGTGTATAAACATTCCATTTACTGTCTTTTGTATCTGTCCAGCAATAAACAACACCATCATCTAAAGCAGCCGAGTTTTGATTCCAAAAAATATTTGTGCTTTCCCTTATCAAGACAGGCTCATCGCAATATGTTTCTGAATAAAACAAGAAAATGAAAATTATTATAATAAATATTTTAAAATACATAAAATTATTCTCCTAATAATTTATTTGCAATCTAGTTTTTTCCCTTCGTCTTAAGTCAAGGAATACATTATATAATGATCGAAACAATGGGCATTAAACAACATGGAGCGAAGCGGAATGTTGTTTAATGTTTGGTAGCTGCCACGTTCTTCTTGCTTCTCTCTCAATCTGAATGTGGAGGCTTGTGTTATGGCCAATCCTTTTTGTTCAAAAGATTTACTCAACATTTAAGGTTTTATTCATTCTCTACAATCTCAACGTAATCCTTAGAACTTAAAACAGTATCATAAAGACCAATATCTTCACCTTCGTGTTTGTTTATTCCAATATATTCAAGACTGGCATCTTCATAACGTTTAAACTTGTAAACAGCATCATTCATCAATGAACTATTAAATACATTGAGACTGACTAAAAGCTCAAAATCTTTCACACTCAAGCCGGTTACTTTTTTAAATAAACCAGGCTCTAATTGAGTAATTACATCTTTCAGGCTTTTTTCTCGGAAATCTGTAAGATACATAAAAATCGGTATTCTGGTAGCAAATTTTATCAGCTTTTCTTGAATCTGCTTTCTTTTGCTTTTATATTCTTTTTCTTCGTCAGTTAGTTTCTTTTTCTCTCTTTTTGAAAGATCTTTATCATTTGCATCTTTTCTGGTTTTCTTCACTGCTTCAGATTTATTGATAATAGTCTCAATATCTTTGTTTAACTTTCTAAAACCCTCAATACTCATCAATGCTTCCATTGCTTTTTCATTACTCATTAATCGCTGTAAAGTTTCATTATCAACATTTACAAGCAATGCACTTTCCCATCTTCTTGCCAGCAAAGTTGCAGTTGTTCCGCTCATTGAAATATCAAGCACTCCTCTTGCATCAATTTGTTTCATTGAACTTCCATCGTAAGCAAGAATTGGTAGGAAATGTATGAATTCTGCTACTTTTTTTTCGGGATTAGATTCACTCAAATTTAACCGACAACTGTAATCTGCAATTTGAGATAAAGCTCTATTGGGTGCAAAATCAAAAACATAACATTCATTTTTTATTATCTCAATTTCATTTGGTGATTTACCGTCTGGATTGCTTATTGTCCAGGGAGTTTGAACTCTGAAAGCTGCTTGAAAATAAGTTTCTGGACTGGAAGAATTTCTCAACATAAATATACCAGACCAAGGTTTTACAGAAACTCCAGTAGTTAATTTTCCGCAAGATAACGTGATGGTTTTAGATTTTAACGGATCGTTCATTGCTTTATAAACCGGTGGTAATGCTTCAACGCCTAACCCTGCACTGTTTCCTGCAGCAACAACAACTTTATAATCGTGATAGAAATTGTTTTGTCTTTGCTTCATCAGATTTCTCATAGCAAAGCAGGAAGCAACACTTGGTAAAAACCAAAAAGTATGAGTTAATATGTTTAACAATCTACTATCTGAAAACGGCATTGGTGGTTTTTTTGCTCCAAGTTTAAGATTATCTAATGTGGTTGCTAAATGCGAACCTCTAATTAAATTCAACCACTTCTGCACATCATCTTCAAAAATGAATTTGGCTTTTTTACCAATACTTTTTGCTTTGAAAAATGTGTTTAAATCAAACTCATTAAATTCACCGCCCAAAGCTATATCTCTAATATCATCAGGCATTCTATATGTCAGCAACACCATTCGAGGTAATGATAAATAAGGATTATTTTCTTCAATCCATTCCTCTTTAGCTTTTTGTTCATCTGAATACGTCCAATTGAAAATTTGTTCTTCAATAAATTCTCCAGATTCTATTGCTCTGAATGGAGTTCCCGATAGATACAAATAATGATTTGTTGTAATTGGTAATATTTCTTCATCAAATTCTTTAACATCACCCATATCCATAATTTGTTCTTTATCTTCGCTTTCAAAAAGTTCTTTAGCGTTTTCTCTCCAGGCACCATAGTGGTATTCATCAAAAATTACACCATCCCAATTTGTGCAGTGAACCCATTCATTTTTAGATTTTATTCCACCTGTTTTAGTATTTCTACCCAAATAATCCTGAAATGAACCGAAGCACACAAATGGTTTGTTCTCATTTATATTTTCAAATTCAAGACCACCTCTTGAAATAAACTGCCAACCTTCAAAATCTTTATGAGTTTTCAGGTCTTCTTCCCACGCACTTTGCACAGCAGGTTTGAATGTAAGCACCAATACTTTTTTCCAATTCATTTGCTTTGCTAATTGATAAGCTGCAAATGTTTTCCCAAAACGCATTTTAGCATTCCATAAAAAGTGAGGAATTTTATTCGGTTCTTTAGTTGTAAAATCATTAAAATGCTGTTTTGTTTTATTTACTGCTTCCAGTTGTTCAGGTCGCATTGTAAAATTTTTGGTTCGGCTTCTTTCTTTTACTTCACCATCCCGAACAGCAATAATTGCTGATCTTACATCTGAAACTTCACATCTAAACCATTCACCGTCTGTATTAATAAATTTGTCTTTTTTTAGTTGGCGATGAACATCGTGGTCGGTAAAACTACTCCCATCACTTCGCATTGCAGATTCTTCCAAAACTATTTTGTATTCCAACCCCGTCGTTTGCAGTTGCTGTTTTACTATATCTTGTGCATCGCGATTTGTAAAAACAAATTTTAGTAAACCAATTCTGTTTTCAGCACCGATAATTTTATAAGCATAAATTGTTGGTGTGGAAAATGGGCGTGGTGGAAATAAATTGTTACTCATTTTTCAGCCTTTTTGCAGTTTTTTCAATTTGCTTTACAAAATCCTTTTCAACTTGTGTAATTCTGTTCTTCATATTCTCTTTATAAATTTCATATTCGGAAATTGCTCTTTCTATAGCTTGCTGATGTGAAACTGATCCTGAATGCTGCAGAATATCTTTATTTGTCATTTTCAGAAATATATCTAACTGCTTGATCCAATCTGACATATACATTGGAGTGCGATCTAAAGCTTGAATTTCTGCAATCTCCAAAAATGCTGTTACCATTCTGTTTAAAATGTTCAGTTCTTTTTCAGAAAGGTAATTTTTGGCAATTCCAACTTCTCTTTTTGTCGGAATTTCACTTTTGTAATTGGTTAAACCGATATGTTCTTTAGTGGAATCTACTCGCCTGTAAATTGTTTCGGCTGCTGTTTCTCCGTGAGATGCCCAGTGCATTTTATTTTGGATGGTTTTGAATACCATTACGGATTGTTCTGTTTTTGGATCGTAATCTATACTGGTGGCATAAATATCCAACACCTTTCGCCAAAACACTTTTTCACTGGAGCGAATATCGCGAATTCGAGCCAGAAGCTCATCAAAATAATTTCCACCACCTGCTTCTTTAAGCAGTTCATCGTTCATTGCAAAGCCTTTGATGAGATATTCTTTGATAAGCGCTGTTGCCCATTTGCGGAAATGAACTCCACGATGAGATTTCACTCTGTAACCAACAGATATAATTAAATCGAGATTGTAGTATTTTACATTTTGAGTTTGCGATTTTCCTTTGATAGCACCGTGCGGAGTGGTATGTGCAAAATTTGCACATACCATATTTTCATCCAATTCACCTTCGTTAAAGATATTTCTGATATGCCTGCTTATCACACTTCTGTCTCGTTGAAAGAGTTCTCCGATCTGATCTTGTGTAAGCCAAACTGTCTCATTAATAAAATGTGTTTCTATTTTGATCTTCCCGTCTTCGGTTTTGTAGATTATGAGCTGATTGTTTTTATCCATCTTCTATTCCATCGAACGGATCATTGATTCGATAAATTCAATTTCTTCGGTTGTTAAGCCATATTTTTTATAAAGTTCTTCATCTGTCCAACTTTCAGAGAAATCTTGTATTGGAACGAATTGATAAACACCTTTTGCTGCGTGTTGAGTATTCTTTTTTAAAAGGACAAGAAATCTAAAAAATCTTGTTTTAATATAACTAATTACGTTTCTTGCTTCTTCTTCAGAAGAATATGGTCCAATTACAAGATAAGTTTCAGTGCAACAAGAATTTGGTTCTCCATAAAATGGTTTGTTAATAATTTGGTGAGGAAAATCTTCACCTGCTCCATAAGCCATTGTTATATATACTTTGTGTTTATTTATCCATTGTTTATTTTGCTTAACTTCTTTTTTATTAATAAATCCAACACTTTTATTTGAATAAATCTTAATACTGTCTTTAAATGCCTTTGGATAACCTTTGAAGAAAGTTCTAAAACCAAAAGGTTTTTGAGTGCTAATTTGTTTATTAAATGGTAATTCTCTTTTTGTTACAATTTTTCTAATAATTGATATTGATTCATTGTATCGAATGAAAATATCATTTCCTGTTTCCAATAAAGGTCTAATCATAGTAGACTTCTTATCACTACGAATTGTTAATATCTCACAGTTCCCAATATTGTCTCTATTCCAAAGAAAATAACAAACACCACCTTTAATTTCAACCCCAGGAAAACACTCAGAAGAAATTGGATAATCAACCAATTTCCTAATCCTATTATCATTTAGCATTTCGTAACGAAAATCATCTAAACCTCTACCACCTGCAAACCAACGAGATGGAATAATCATTACTAAAAATCTAGGATTAAGTTTTTTCGCTTGTCGAACAAAATTATGGTACAAGGGAATTGCTCCACCTCTTGTTCTTGCTTCTTTATTACTATCCCCGCCATCGCTTAATTGATAGGGAGGATTTCCGATTATTACATCAAATTTCATCTTAAATATCTCCTTCGGCTTTTCGGTATGGATAAATTGGTAAGCGTGAGTTTCAAGCTCTTTGCTCCTGTTATATGTCTTTTTACTTGCTCCGCAAAATTTACATTTACCGTTCTTCCATTTATGGTTAATTCTTTTATAAATAATGTTGCCCTGCACATCATCAAAATCTTCACACACAGAGTATTTGCCGTTGGCAGTTTTAGAACAATAAACGCTTCTGCGTGAAAGCAGAGAAGTAAGTTCTGTAATGGCAATTCCAAAAAGCTGGTTTTTAAATATATGATTAATTCGTTTTTGCTTATCGGGAATTTCTTTTTCTAATCCTTTCATTAATCGTTTGGCAATTTCTCTTAAGAAAACACCTGATTTACAAACAGGGTCTAAAAATGTGGTTTCTTTGTTTTCAAACAATTCCTGTGATAAAAGATCTAAAATGTCATTTACTAATTCTGGAGGTGTGAACACTTCATCGTTACTCAAATTTGCCAAGCAGGTTAAAACATCAGGATTATAATTTTCTATCATCAGGTTCTCCCAGTTTCAAGAAGTGTTGAAGCGGAAAATCTTTTGTAGGTTTGGGTATAAATTCTTCTTCATCAAAGTCAGCAAACAGATCAGGTTCGGGGAATAAATCCATTTGCGCAGATTGGTAAGTGTTGATGAGCAAAGACATTGTAAAATCACGGCGTTTTATCTTGCTGTTGTTTACCAGAGACCATTCTGAGAAAGTAATTGGTTTAGGTGTATCTTCCATTGTTTTCAGAATTAGAGCATCTCCCCAAATAATATTGTGTTCCAGAATATATCTAACTGAATTTCTGCATTCATTTTTGGTAGTTTTTGGATATAATTCAGTGTATTTCCAATCGAAAATTCCAAACAATTTCATCCGACATTCTTCAACATTATCTTTTTGAATATCTATTCCATAAATACTTGAGATTGCGACTACAGCATACTTCTCGAATTCTATCTGATTTTTCTTATATCGGTTTTTTACTACTTTCAGTTTTCTTTCTAATATCTCAGTAAGAAAATTACCTGTTCCGCAAGCCGGTTCTAAAAATCGGGAATCAATTCTTTCGGTTTCTTGTTTCACCAAATCCAGCATTGCATTTACTTCTCGCTTTGAAGTAAAAACTTCACCATATTCAGTTACTCTCTTCTTTGATTTTACTTGTTCATTCATTTTAGTTACTTCTACATCATTTTTTATTCGACAAATATTTTTATCACACTTTGGGTCAAGTATGTTAAACTATTACATCTGATTGGCCATAACATATTTACGCCACGTCATTCTATTTTATAGTGCATAACCAACCTATAGTTACACTAAAAAGTTGCATCATAACTTTATTCCAATAGTTATCACACCCTTATTCCACATCTTCAATCTCTTCGAAGACCGGTTTAAAATCTTTGAATTGATCGATAGACAGCGTATCCTGAACCAGCATTTTTTTTATCCTGCTGATATCCTGTCCAATTTTAAATTTCTGTGCCTGGGAACTAATATTGTAGAGTTCGTTCATCAAAAACCAGCTAAGCAGGTACTGCCCTTCTTGTTCATATACTTTGGAAAGTCCTTTAATGATCTCGGTTCTATTTTGATGATGCGGATAGTCGAGATACAATCTGAGAATAGCACTCTTGGAAATATCAAAATTCTTCAAAGAATAATTTGCGATATAATAGAAGAAAAGAGCATCCTCGATGTATATCGAATCATTCATCGCCACGATCGGTTCAAGGATATCGAGAGCATCCTTAAAATCTTTCAGGAAAAGATAATTCGTTGCCAATTTTAAATTCAATTCAACTTTATCTTCATCATTTATATCATTCAAAATAGTTTTATAAACATCGATCGCTTCTTCATAAAGAGTGTGTTCTTCATATATTTGAGCAATTATCAGAAGGAAATGCATCTGGATTTCCGAATTTTCCAGACTTCCTATTATTGAAGATATTTTCTCGATCGCTGCCATTGGGGATAAATTGTCGAGAGCATGTTTGAATTCGTTCTTAACTATTGGAATAAATTGTTCATTCTCTGCATGTATCAAAGCTAAGGAAAAAGAATCGGTAGCACGTTCCCAATCCTTTAAATTTTTAAAAGCAAGACCTTTTAAATAGTAAAGAGAATCCTTTCTTACCGACTCTGCCAGAGCAGAATCGATGTATGTTGCTGCCAGATCGAACCTGTTATTCTTCATATAATAATCTATCAATTTCAATTTATAGCTCAGATCGGGAGGAAGATCGGATTTGTTTTTATTGGATGTTTGCGAGAATAACAACGAATTACTAATGATAAACAATAAAATCAACATAATCTGTTTTTTCATAATTCCTCAAAATCAATTCATCGAGTTAATTTATTTAGAGATATAATTCTTTTGCAAAAATTGCAGCACCCAGTGCACCTGTCAAGAAAGGGTTTTGCGGAACGGCAATATCGGTATTCAGAATTTCGGAAATAACCTGTTTCATACCGGTATTGTTTGCCACACCGCCTGTGAAGACAACGGGTTTTTGCCAGTGCATTTGAGAGATCAGGTTTTTTACTCTTTTGGCAACAGAAAGATGAACAGCGTTAATTATATCTTCTTTCTTCTTACCCTGTGCTATCAGTCCCACGATCTCTGATTCTGCAAAGACCACACAGGTGCTGTTCATATCGATTTTTTCCTGTGAATCAAAGGATAGCTTCCCCAGTTCATCAACAGTACATTCAAGGATATTTGCAGTAACTTCCAGGAATCTGCCCGTACCTGCCGCACACCTATCGTTCATCACAAAATCCTGCACTTTTCCGCTATCATTCACCATTATCATCTTCGAATCCTGTCCGCCAATATCGATTATCGTTCTTGCTTTTGGGAAGAAGAAATTAACTCCCTTTGCATGGCAGGAAATCTCTGAAATACGTTTATCGGAAAACGGCACTATGTTGCGTCCATAACCTGTGGAATATATTTTCCCGATATCTGATCTTTTTATTTCCGTCTCTTTTAAAGCTTGCTCGAACAATTTCTTTGAAGTTATCTTTGGGTTTATCCCCGTATCCAGAACATCTGAATATACGATCCCGCTGGAATTCAGGATAACTATCTTGGAAGTTCTTGAACCAAGATCGATACCTATGAAATATTTTTTCATTTTTCCTCAGTGAAACTTTTGAAACTTAACTCAAGTTCTGAAACTTGACACAAGTCTGGAAGATCTTGTGTTAAGTTGAATTCAAGTTGCTCATCTGTCAACTTAAGTCAAGATCGGTTTAAGCCGACTTAACTCAAGTTGCTAACCATAGATCAACAAGTTCCGGTAGAAGTTCACCTGATCTTCCTTTGTGAAATTCGTTTATAAAAAGCATGTTCTCCGGTTCTGCCAGGTTCACGCCGATGGTATTTGCTCTGTTCATTTTTGCAAGATAAAGAAAACTGGCTGCAGGCTGCACAGTTCCGCTGGTTCCAATAACCAGGAAATAATTTATATTTTTTAGAATCGCATCGATCTCTTTCATATAATAAGGTATCTCACCAAACCAGACAATATCGGGACGGAGTGAACCCTCACATTCCGGGCAAAGCGGAATATCCGGTGTTAGGTTTATATCTTTCATCCTGAATCGAGTTGAACATTTAGTGCAAAAACAATCATGCAGAGAACCGTGCATCTCAAGCACTCTTTCGTTACCTGCTTTCTGATGAAGACCATCTACATTCTGAGTAATGATGAAAAAATTCTTTCCCAGATGATCTTCCAGTTTCTTTAATGCAAAATGCCCGGGATTTGGCTTAACCTCTTCCAATTGGAAATATCGCTGTTTATAAAACCTCCAAACCATCTCCGGATCTTTCTGAAAAGCCTGCGGCGTTGCCACTTCTTCCACCCTGTGACTTTCCCATAGTCCATCATTGTCACGGAATGTTTTTAAACCGGATTCCGCACTGATCCCTGCTCCGGTAAGAACAACGACCTTATCTTCTTTTGTAAATCTGAATTTTGTTTTCATAATCTCCCTTAAACTCACCCGGTTTTCCCGGATAAATTATAAATACCAGGCACCAAATAGCAAGCATCCAATACCAAGCACCCAATACCAAGCACCAAATAGCAAGCATCAAATAACAAATAAATTTCAAATTAAAAATTCCAATGATCAAGCAATACAATTATTTTGATATTAACATTTTACGATAGCACATGAATAAAAAAATCATCCTCATTGAAATATTCTTCTGCCACGTTATGAATTGCTTTCAAGCTAACCTTTTCCAATCTTTCTTCTCGTTTACGGTAATATTGATATCCGAAACCGATCGCTTCCAGGATGGAAAGCATTTGCGCCTGACTGAGCATACTTTCTTCTTCCATCAGCCTTTGGCCGCGGATATAGTTCTTTGTTTTCTGCAGATCTTCTTTTGAAATACCGTTCTCTTTGATATTATCCAACACACTGCGAATAAGGTCGATCGCTTCTCCTTCCCTCTTTTTATCTACAATTGCAGATGCAACATAATATCCCAACTCTTTATAAGAATGAAAATCAAATTCAACAGAGTAGGCCAATCCTCTCTTTTCTCGTAATTCATTAAACAAAATAGAATTTGTGTCACCTCCGATTATTTGAGCAAGTACATGAAATGCAGTATTTTTTTCTTTTTCTTTGAACGAACAGCCAAATCCTCCAAGATGAATAGTTGACTGATCAAGATTTTTTCTTGTTTTTTTATTTTTTTGTGAAGAAGGATCATAGATATATTTTTGTTCTATCATTTTGTTTTGAGTATTGCCGGAATTAAATATTTGCTCACATATCCCGATAACCTGCTCGAAATTGAATTCACCGACAATAGCTAAAGACATATTTTGCGGGTGATAATAATTTCTGAACCACTCTCTTATTTTTTTTAGAGAGATATTCTTTAATGACGATTTTGTACCTGTCTGGCTTATCATGTTGCTATCTTTTCCAAAGATCAATTCTTTCCACAATTTTGCAGCAAAATAAGTTGGATAATCCCTTATTCTATCCAGGTTGCTTTTATAGGTCTGCTGCAAATTATAAAAATAACCAGAAGGAAATGTAGGCGTCTGAACAACTTCCGAGAGCAGTCCCATTGTGATAGGAAGCATTTCTTTGAAACATTTCATTCTTACAGAAGTAGTTTCAAGCTGAGGTGTAACGCCGAGATTGATGCCATTGGAAGTGCAGTAATTTAAAACCTGTTGGTAATTTCTTTTTTCATTTCCGTAAAGCATCAAACCGGAAGTAAGAAGATTTAGTCCACGGTTTTTTGTAGTTTCGTTAAGTTGAGATACTTCAAAAGATAAGGAAATCCCCACGGTCGGTTTTCCGCAAACTTTCTTTAAAAGTACTTTCATACCATTTTGGAGATTCGTTTCATAATATTCTTTTGCCTGAATATTTTTAATTATTTTCTTTGATGGTGAATTTAATTTTTCCAGAAGAACACTTTTATCAAATTTCCTTTTTCCATGATGAAAAATATAGAGATGGTCTTTGCAGAGATATTTTTTTATGATCCTGTTCAATTCAGTATTTTTGATTTTCTTAATTCTCTCCGGGTATTCAAAGAATCTTTCATACTCGCAATGAAGTTCTTCCATTCCAAGGCTGGAAGCCAGAGATTCTACATACTCGAACGAATATCTATAAAAGAATATCAACTCTTTTTTGTGGTCCTTCAGCTCTGTTTCATTCAAACCATATTCGATAAAATTCTTTTGTTCTTCCAGGAAGATATCGCATATTTTATTTAGATCAGCTTTTTTTTGTGGCATGATAAGAATAATCGCTGCACCATCATTTATCCCGCATAAAGAATGAACTTTAATATTATCGGTAAGCTGCTCTTTATCGAACAACCTGGAATGAAGACGAGAATTCTTCCCGATGGCAAATGCTTTCATGGCAAGCGAAATGGGATATGAATCTGAATTGGACTCTGCAATATCCGGCAAAACAAATGCCAGTATATCATTTGATATATTCTTTTCTATGGAAAATACTGCAGGCTCAGCAGGTAATTTGTCTTTGATCAATTCAGCTTTTACAATTTCTTTCTGCTTCCAATTCCCGAAATATTTTTCTATTAAACGAAGTATATTATCTTCTTCTAAATCTCCGGAAGCAACCAGAAAACTGTTATTCGGCAAATAGTAGTTTTTATAGAATAGACGAAGACTTTCCAAAGAAGCATCTTTTAATGAATTTTTGTTTCCTATAATTGGAAATTTGTAAGGATTTTTTTTGAAATATTTATTTGCGATCTCATCGATAAAAAAATCCTCCGGATCATTCTTGAATTGTTTCAATTCTTCGATAACTACATTCTTTTCAAATTCAAATGCAGAGACATCATAATCTGCATGCATAACAAGCTCAGACAGAATTTCAATACCTTCTTCAAGAAATTTGGATTGCATAGTTACAAAAAAACATGTACTGTCATATTCCGTATATGCGTTTATAGACCCGCCGAGATATGTAATCTTTTCCATGATGGAATTGTACGGGAACTTTTTTGTAGATTTGAAAACAAGATGTTCGGTAAAATGCGAATAGCCTGCTTCATTTTTCTTTTCCCGCGCAGAGCCGACCCTGATAAATAACTGTAAACATACTAATGGATTTGAATTATCTTCTGAGAGAATGATCTTGAATTTGTTCTTAAGAAAGTGCGATGTTACCTTCATATTTGTTTATTGATTCCTTATTTATTTCTTTCAACGCAAGCATAAGCATTGTGATTGTGTATGGATTCCAGGTTTTCAGATTCTACTTTGAACCATTTTATCCTGTTGTCACTTTCCAGTTTCAATGTTATTTCACGAACGATATCTTCCACAAATACAGGATGATCATAAGCTTTTTCGGTAACATATTTCTCATCTACTCTTTTAAGAAGCGAATACACTTCGCTGCTGGCAGAAGATTCCACTATTTCTATGATCTCTTCCAACCAGACAAATTCATCGAATGTTAGCTTGACAACAACCAGTGAACGCTGGCTGTGAGCACCGTAATCGCTTATCTCTTTTGAACAGGGACATAGTGTTGTAACGGGAACTTCCACTCCGATCACCAGTTTGAAATCTTTTTTTAAAGATGCTTCAAAAAAACAATTATAAGAAAGAAGAGCTTTTATCCCGGATACCGGAGCTATCTTATTTATAAAATATGGAAATATGATCTTTATGTAAGAAGCATCAGCATTTAAAGCATTCCTTACTTCTTCCAGGAATTCAGGTAGTTTTTTTATGAAGTTATCTTTATGAAAACGATTCAGAACCTCTATGAATCTGCTCATATGGGTTCCACGATGATGATGCGGAAGTTCTACAAAGATATCCATATCTGCAACTGTGTTCTGTGTACCGTTTATCCTGTCCTCCACGATTATCGGGTAGCGCACTTTTTTCACTCCCACTTTATCTATCGTGATCTTTCGTTTATCTTCCTGACTTTGAATATCGATCTTATCTTTCATATCATCCTCTTAAATTCACACTCTAAGTACACAAATAAATTATAAATACCAAGCACCAAAAAACAAATAAATTACAAATTCAAAATTCCAATGACCAAACAATACAATTATTTAGATATTAACATTTTTATCAAATAAAAAAAAAATTGATTTTTCTATAATTGAAGGTTCTCCAAATCATACATCAGTTTGAATTTTGTTATTTGCTATTTGTAATTTCATCTTTTCCCTTTTATGGATTCCCATTTTCATGGGAATGACAAACATAAGACTTCACTGTCATTCCCAATTCAATTGGGAATCTATTTCTTATCTTTCAAGATTTCTTTCCTTCCTCAGTTTTGAATTTGGAATTTCGGTTATTGATTTTTGTTTGTATTTTGTTATTTGCTATTTGTAATTTCATCTCTTTATCTTCTTTCGTCATAAACTCCCCCGATACGATCATTCCCGGTTAAATATTGCTCACTCTGTGTAATTGCTTTGCACCACTTCGTGGATTACAAAGGGCAAGCATTTCACAAGGTAAACTTCTCTACAGGTTAAACTTACAACTCGATATGAATTCCTTTTGATTCAATTTTTTTAATTTCAGAACCTTCCATATAAAAGATCACAGCTTCCAGCATATCTGTTCTATCGATCAATTCAATTGCTTTATCCGGCTTCATCAGGAAGAGTGCTGTGGAATACGCATCTGCCCACAAAGCAGAGGAAGCCACTACAGTAACCGAAACCGTACCCTCGGCAGGATAGCCGCTTTGGGGATCAAGTATGTGATGATAGCGCTTTCCATCCAGTTCAAAAAAGCGTTCGTAATCACCGGAAGAGACTACTGCTTTATTTTTGATATTCAGTACTCCGATCAATTCATTCCTGATGTTGCGAGGATGTTGGATACCGATATGTAACGGCTTTTTCTGTCCGAAAATACGCATATCTCCACCGGCGTTCACAAAACCGGATTCCACACCTTCTTTGATCAGGAATTCTACGGTCTTATCAATTATAAATCCTTTTGCCAAACTTCCCAGATTGATTTTAACTCCATCTGGTTTAGTCAGATGAACTCCATCAAGAATTAATTTTTCGAATCCCACATTTTCCAAAGCCATTTTGATAGAATCTTCCGAAGGAATATGCTTTCTTTCAAAATCCCAGAGTTCCGAAAGTGCGCCAATGGTAATATCATATTTCTTATTCGTCTGCTCGTAGAGTTTTTCGCTCAGTTGATAGATATGAAGAATGTCCTCATCCATGGGAAGCGTTTCGATCTTTGAATGATTGAACTTCCAAATATAACTTTCTTCTTTGAAATAAGAAAGCATGTTTTCATATTGCTTTATCAATTCAAAAGCTTCGTCAATTAGAATTCCTGCATCCTTATCCCCCGTCACTATTTTTATTTCAACGATCGTGTCCATCAGGAAGCAGGTTTCGGAAAAAGTGTATCTTCTGTTTTTGAAACTAAAAAAGCCCAGAGAAATGATTGTTACTAATATGATCAAATTTATTATATCTCTTTTTTTCATCAAAAGCCTTTGTATTTTTTTGTCAGGAAAAAAAGATTAATTATTTTGTCAATTTGTTATAAAATGCACAAATCTTCTAAAAATGAATTGTGTTATAACCCGACTCGGGTTTTCCAAACTCGAATCGGATTATTAACTTATACTTAATATCCGGAAGCAATAGCCAGACCAACAGCAAACCAACAGCAAACAACAATAACTCCTGAAAAAGCATAATAGAACAATGGTTTCTTAACTCTGAAAACAAAAACTAAATCTTTTAACCTGTTCCCTGCAATATATCCAACAGGAAAAAATATTCCTGAGAAGATCATCCAGACAAGTCCTCTATTTAAGATAAATGATATAAAACCCTGCAGACCGGCAAATGTTAGAAGACTGGGACAGGGAGCTGTCTTCATTCCTGCAAAATAGAAAACAACTGCCGCAGAAAAACCTGCAATCAAACCACCGGCGATTCTGTACATCAGGTTTCTATTCAGTTTACTGCCAATAACAGCTAATGCTCCTGTAAGGGCAAGGCTATCTATTATTACAGCAAGACAGGAGTTTGCTTTGCACATTATGGAAACTTGCAGAATTGGTACTACAAGTTGTTTGCACAAAATTGCCAATAATGCGATTCCAATAAGAAATGAATATTTTTTAAAAATTCCTACAGCAATTCCCATTAATCCCATTCCAACTCCGATTAAAATGCCGGTACGGTATGGAATGCCTGTTTGTCTGATAATTCCATTCAGGATCACTTCCGAAAGTCCCCAAAGGGAACCCAGAATCAGGATAGTAATAAGAATATCGATTTTCTTTTTACGATCTTCCATTTATTCCTCCAAACTATTTTATACTTCATACATTTCCAAACTTTTCAGATGAAATTTTTTATGAAAATGTTCCGACAGATGGATCAAAAATATTTTATTGATCTGTGAAATAGATTCCTTTGTGATAGTAATCTCACCCAATATATTTCCAATTTGTTTTAAATTCCCGAACAATTCGGATTGCTCTTTTGTTATACGGATCACTAATTTCTCAAAAGCAGGACGATAGCAGTTCTCACAGATGAATCCGTGTTTCTGCGGATAGTAAGCTTTCAGTCCATCTCTTTTTTTACATAAAACACATTCAGAGATATTGAACTCTATCCCCATAATGATAAATACTTTTAAAAGAAATCTCCAGAAAATCGCAATACCATTAAATTCTACCGTTTTGATATATTCCAGATATTTTCTTAAAAGTTCATACAACATCTCCGAATCTTCTTCGGAAATAATTAATTGCCTGCAAATTTCGGCAACAGCCTGCATCAAAATACCTGTCCTGAAATCGACTTCAAATAGATGAGCCTTTATCAGTTCGGAAGATTTCAGGATATACCAGTCTGAACTCGGATTTTTATAAAGAACAAATTCCATCTCATTCATTATTTCCGTGAAATTAGCAGTTTTATTCTTTTCTTTGCGGATACCCTTTGCCATGATAGGAATGATTCCCAGATCGTTCGTAAAAACATCGAGAATAACGCTGGTTTCCTTAAATGGAACCTTTCTGATAATTATTCCGTTAACCTTGATATTTCTATTTTGAGAAGACATTTACTCAACTGTAACGCTCTTTGCCAGGTTTCGGGGTTGGTCTACATCGAGTCCTCGCAGATCTGCCACATGATATGCCAGAAGCTGGAGCGGGATCACAGATAGAAGCGGCTGTAATGTATGTATCGTCTTGGGAATATAGATGACGCTTTCCGAAATTTCTTTGATATTTTCATCGCCTTCCGTGGCAATCGTGATCAATCTTCCATTTCTTGCTTTAACTTCCTGAAGGTTGGAAATTATCTTACCATAGATCGCATCATCCAAAGCAATGGAAATAACGGGCATATTTTCATCGATCAGGGAAATCGGGCCATGTTTCATCTCTGCGGCAGGATACCCCTCTGCATGAATATATGATATTTCCTTTATTTTGAGAGCACCTTCCAGTGCAACAGGATAGTTTGCTCCTCTTCCAAGATAAAGTGCATTTGAAGAATCTTTGATCGTTTCTGCGATCCTCTTTATCTTTTCATCTTTATCGAGAATTTTCTGTATTTTATCCGGGATAATTTTCAGTTCCTTTATCAGTGCAGTTCCAAATGTGGGAGGAAGACTCCTCATCCTGCCCAGAAGAGTACCCAATAATATCAGGATAGTTACCTGCGACGTAAAAGCTTTTGTGGAGGCAACTCCGATCTCTGTTCCTGCATGAATATAAACACCGCCATCGGATTCACGTGCGATCGTACTGCCTACGGTATTTGTTATTCCAAACACCCTTGCACCTTTTGCCTGAGCTTCGCGAAGAGCTGCCAGAGTATCTGCCGTTTCTCCGGATTGACTGATAACGATAACAATTGTATCTTCCGGGATAATGGGATTTTTGTAGCGATATTCACTGGCATATTCCACTTCCACCGGAATACGGGATAAATTCTCTATAATATGCTTTCCAATGAGACCTGCATGCCAGGAAGTTCCACAAGCTACGATCTGTATTTTTTTTATCCTGCGAAGCTCTTCCCCACTCATTGCCAGTCCGCCAAGACGCGTTGTGGAAAGTTTCTCGACCAATCTGCCCCGGAAAGCATTTTTAACCGATGTAGGCTGTTCGAATATTTCCTTGAGCATGAAGTGTTTGTATTCTCCTTTATCTATCGAAGATACATTCCAGTCTATCTCAGATATTTTTGCTTTCACAGCTTCATTATCCAGGGTTGTGATCTCAAAATACTTCCTGTTTATCGTCACTATCTCGTTATCCTGCAGGTAGATCACTTTCTTCGTATGAATAATGATAGCTGCTACATCGGAAGCTACGAAATATTCATCTTTCCCGATGCCGAGTATCAATGGACTTCCTCTTCTTGCAGCGATCATCTTTTCTGGATGATCTTTGCTGATAACAGCAATCCCAAAAGTGCCTTCAACTAATTTCAAAGCTTCCTGAACAATAAGCGTGAAATCGGTTTCTTTCTTTGCAAAATGATCTATAAGATGAGCCAGTACTTCTGTATCAGTATCGCTCTTGAATTTATGCCCTTCGGATTCCAGCTTCTTTTTGAGGATTTTATAATTCTCGATTATCCCATTGTGAACTACTGCAAATTTATTTGAACATCCGGTGTGAGGATGAGCGTTCACTGTGGTGGGTTTGCCGTGAGTAGCCCAGCGGGTATGAGCAATACCTATCTTTCCTGCAGTTTTATCCGGCGACGGTAACGAACGTTCAAGCTCGATTATTTTGCCTGCTTTCTTGAATATCTTAAGTTCATTATTGTTATCCAGAATAGCCAATCCGGAACTGTCATAACCCCTGTATTCAAGACGTTTAATTCCTTCTATAACAATGGGAGTTGCGTTCCTTTTGCCTATATATCCAACAATACCACACATAATTAACTCCTTACAGTTTGGAGATTTTTATCTGAATTTATATTGATCATTATCTTTATCATTACTACTAAAATTATAATAGCCGGGATCACAGCCAGGAACGGAACCTGTCCCTCCTGTACAAATTTA
>JAUVLE010000068.1 GCA_030595905.1 Candidatus Cloacimonadota bacterium
AAGAAATATAACCACCTTTTCTATCCGAAAATTTCAGTTTCCAACCTTTTTCTTTAAAAAGTTTTTTTACATCTTGTTTAATAATCTCAAAATAATCTTTACCTGATTTTTTTGCCATATCCGAAAGAATCTTTTGAGCTTTATATTTTTCTTCTAATAATTCGCTTTTATACATTAATCCTCCGTAAATAATTCAAGTGGAGTGATAATCTCCGGTGTTGATAAACCCAATCTTCCATTAATTATTTTGATATGTTGCTTTTTATTGGCATTTGCCAGATGATTACAATTCCAGGTTAAAAGAAAATCAATTTTGTAATATGAAGCATAAGCTAAATGAATTGCATCACCCTGGATGTCCAACGGCATAAGATGGTTCTCGATGTAAAATCGTGCTATTTCTTTAATATCGTTTATTGGTTCAAGTTGTTGAAAGCTTTTTATAAATTCTAATATCTTATCTTTTTGAGGGTAATAACCTTTGCTTAATTCTGCGATTGTTTCTAAAGATAAAAAGATATCATAATTATTACTTTCTTCATCCCACCATCTTTTAGTAATTTTACATTCAAACACCAAAGATTCTCTGTTATCGAAATAATAGCTCGGAATTGTTGAATCAAGATAGACTGTCTTTTTCATTTTTTCCTCATTCACAATAAATTTTACTTATACACAAAAAAAATGAGATAAAATATTTGCAATCTTTTTTTAATAAGTTTGGATATTGAGGTTTGGAATTAAATAAAAAAAACCGCTCGTATTTCAGAGCGGTTTTTTATAAACTTCCTCTTGTAATTATTTTAACAAAAGCATCTTCCGAACTTGAGAAAATGATTTTAATTTTAATTAATGGAAACTAAAATCAAGAAATATAATTTATAGTTAAGTATCAATCCTGTTTCAATTCAATTTTTTTATAAAACATCTTCTTCTTTTATGTTGTCTTTGACCAAAGAATTTCCATTGAGCCCGGACTTTAGTATTAATTTCGAGTTCCGGGTTGGTTTCGGCTTTTTCGAATTTATTCTCGATATATACTTTTATCAGTTCACTGAATAGAAGTGAGTTAACTCCTTTTCCCTGCAGGTCGGGGCGGACGGCAATCAGGTAGAGATCTATCAGTTTGTTTTTCTTCATAGCCCTAAGGATGTGAAAAAATCCAAATGGTAAAAGCCTGCCTTTTGCTTTCTGAAAGGCTTTTGATAAAGAAGGAGCTGTTATTCCAAAAGCTGCCACTTTGTCGTGCTCGTCAAGTATCAGGCGGATATATTTCGGATCTAAAAAACTGATGTATTGTTTAATATAAATTTTTATCTGTTTATCTGTTAAGGAAACGAACCCGTAAAGTTCTTCGTATGCACTGTTCAATACATGAAACATATTCGTTACATAAGGCATAAGATCTTTTTTCCTGGATGCAGAGAGGATTTTCAGCTTGTATTTTTTCTTAATAATAGCAGCAATCCTTTCGATTTTATCCGGTACTTTTTCGGGAATAGTTATCTCATATTCGATCCAGTCCGCATCTTTTATATAGCCGAGCTTCCGCAGATGTTCGGGATAATAGGGATAATTATAGATCGTGGCTATCGTACTTAATTCTTCAAAGCCTTCGACCAGCATTCCTTCCGGGTCGAGGTCTGTGAAACCAAGCGGTCCGTGAACCGCTTCCATACCATTTTCCTTTGCCCAATTCTCCACAACATTCAGAAGTGCCATGGAAACCTCTTCGTCGTCAATGAAGTCTATCCATCCAAAACGGCAGTATTTATCTTTCCATTTTTCTATGAATTGCTTGTTGATTATACCTGCTATCCTTCCCACGACCTTATTATTTTTATAAGCCAGCCAGAGTTTAACATCGCAAAATTCAAAGGCAGGATTTTTCTTCGGATCAAGTAAATTCATCTCATCAAATCGTAACTGCGGGATCCAATAATTGCAGCCTTTATAAAGAGTAGATGGAAAGGAAATAAATTTTTTCTTATCTCTTTTGTTCTTTACTTCTCTAATTTGCATATATCACCTGAAAATAGTTTGATCTCGTTCTGCGCCAACGGAAACTATTGAAATTTTCACATTCAGAAGTTCTTCGATTTTATAGATATATTGCTTTGCATTTTTCGGTAGATCATCGAAGTTCTTTATTTGAGAAATATCTTCTTTCCAGCCGGGAAGTTCAATGTATTTAGGCTTCACAATCTCAAGACCGAAGTTGCTGTATGGGAATTCATCTGTTTCTTCTTCATTTTTTAGAATATATTTATAACAAATATTAACTGTTTCAAAACCGGAAAGGACATCCAGAAGAGTTAGTGCTATCTCATCTATCCCGTTTATCATTGAAGTATATTTTCCTGCAACTGCATCGAACCAGCCGCAACGACGCGGACGACCTGTTGTGGACCCGTATTCGTTTCCACGAATTCTGATCTTGTCACCGGTTTCATTTTTCAATTCTGTTGGGAAAGGACCTTCTCCGACCCTTGTGTAATAACTCTTGAAAACACCCACAACTCTGTCTATTTTTTTTGCATAGCCGGTACCGATCGGTATTCCACCTGCAATTGTGTGAGAAGACGTTACAAAAGGAAATGTTCCAAAGTTGATGTCCAATAACGCTCCCTGGGCTCCCTCGAACAGAATATGTTTGTCTGTAAACTTATCAAGAAAATACGGGATTTGCTTTAAATATGGTTCTAATTGTTTTCCGGCTTCGGTAAGTTCTTTCAAGACAAGATCAACTTCCTGAACGGGATAATTATGATAGCTGAAGATGTTGCTGATCCGGTTTTTCAGATGATCTGTCTTAAAGAGATCGCCAAACCTGATGCCCGTCCGTGCATAAGCATCGGAATAGCAGGGTCCAATTCCTCTTTTGGTTGTTCCTATCCTGGTTTGTTCGCTGTTCTGTTCATATTTTCCATCGAGTTCTTTGTGCATAGGCAGAACAATATGTGCGCGAGGGTCGATAAAGAATCTATTTTTAAACATAATGTTTTTACTTTTCAGCGAATCGATCTCTTCGATCAATTTAAATGGGTCGATCACAACTCCGCTGCCAAGAATGCAAATTTTATCCGGATATAAGATACCGGAAGGGATCAGATGAAAAACAAATTTTTCATTTCCAACTTTAATTGTATGTCCCGCGTTGTTTCCACCCTGGAATCTGACTACGAGATCAGCTTCTCCGGCAAGCACATCAACGATCTTTGCCTTTGCTTCATCTCCCCATGCGCAACCCAGAACAGCAGTTGAATTCATTTTGAACTCCCATAAAAATATAGTTTGAAAACTATTAAAACATCGCATAAGTTTTCAATTACTATATATTGTCAATAAATCAATCAGATTAAAAAATTGTTGACGTTTGAATGACTTACATAAATATGTTTCTGCTTGGAGGTTAGATGGAAAAGCGAAAAAAAATTAGAGTTATGATAGCCAAGCCCGGACTCGATGGACATGATAGAGGTGCAAAATATATTGCTCGTGCATTAAGAGATGCAGGGATGGAAGTAATATATACAGGAATTCGTCAAACACCCGAGCAGATTGTAAATGCTGCTGTTCAGGAAGATGTTGATTTCATTGGTCTCAGCCTTCTTTCGGGGGCACACAATTTCCTCTTTCCCAAAGTAGCTGAACTTGTTAAAGAAAAAGCAGAAGATGATATTATCCTTTTTGGTGGCGGAGTTATCCCGGAAGAAGATATTGATTTTCTTAGATCAAAGGGATTCAAAGCGATTTTTACGCCTGGTACTTCGTCAAATGAAGTTATTGATTTTATTAATAGGAATGTGAAATCATGAAAGAAAAAAAAGCATACACAAATAATGACAAAACCGTATTGTTAGAAATATCCGAAGATAATTGCTCTGCATATCTTACGATCAAAGATCCCAAATACTTTGTCGATGAAAAAGATATTTCGGAGCTATTGATGTCTACAGGAATAAAGTATGGTATCGAGAAAGCAACAGAATACAATGTTAAGAACGAGATAAAGAAAGAAGTAAATAAACCTTTTCTGATAGCAATGGGAATAAAATCAAAAGCTCAGTCCAGAATTTCCTATTTATTTGAACCGAAGAAATGTTTTAATCCTGATGAACCGGTAGATGTCTTTGAAATGGAAAAATTCATCAGTATACATGAAGATGAACCATTGGCGAATTTGCTGGTTGGGAGCGAAAGACTTCCCGGTATGGATATTTTTGGCAATGAAATAGCGGGTGGTGAAGAAGTAATTATTAATAATATAGATGAATTCATTGGAGAAAATGTCTATTATTCTGAAAAGGACAGCCAGATACTGGCTTCCAAGCCGGGGTATCCGTATATCGATACTTCAGATAAAATTAATGTAAAATCGGATTTCGTTATAAATAACGATATCAAGGGAAAAAACCTGAATCTCACGGGGAATGTAGTAGTCGAAGGTGTGATAAATAATTCTAAAATTGAGATTAATGGGAATCTGACAGCAAAGAGTAATATTAGTGAATGTATGAATTCAGGTATATATGCCACTGGAGATGTTGAAATTGAATTTGCAGAAGATGCAAAAATCGTAAGTAGCGGAACATTGAGATTTAATAAAAGTGTTAGGTCTTGCATCATTCGAGCAGACAATGGAATTATTGGAAAGGATAACAGTTCTATTACCGGCGGTCTTATCCAAAGCGGAACAGATATCGACTTATATTCCGTAGGTAGTCCTTTTGCAACCTTAACCGAAATTGACATAACGACATCACCGTACTTGAAAGAACAGATCAAGTTACTTCAGAATGAATTGTTATATGCAAGAAATAATTCTAAAGAAAATGAAGAAAAAATTCATCAATTATCTATCACTTTAACAGAGTTGGAATCTCGATATGAAAACGAACTGGATGAATGCTTAAATAGAAAAATAGAAGATATTTCCATTACTGTTCGAGATAAGATATTTCCTGTTACCAGTTTTAGAATATTTAAATTCTCAAGAAAAATTTCCGAAGAAACTGGAAGAGTTACGTTTTCTATTAAAAATGATACATTTGAGACTAATAAAATTAAACTAAGTGCTGAAGTGACCGATGAGGTTGAAACTTATGATGATGAGTTAAATGAAGTTGACAAAATATAGGGAATTTTTTTTTTGAAGATGAATAAAAAAAAGAGGTGCTTATATTGTGAATCGATTACTCTATGAAATCACAAAAAATATATTTAAGAACTTTAAAATAAAGCATTTGCCAAAAGGTAAATGCTTTTTTTTATTAAGGCTATCTGATAAAAATCATATCGGAGATTTAAAATGATCAAAGAATTAAAGATATTGATCCAAATGCAGAAATATGACGACATTATTGGAGAGAAGGACCTATTAACAAAATCACTTCCCAGGGAATTAAACAGCTTAAAGCAGAATCTGAAAGATGCAGAAGAACAGCTTTCTATAACAGAACAGCAGTTAAGCGAAAATCTTAAATTTCAGAAACTAAAGGAATTGGAAATTAAAACAAATAATGAAAAGATCGAAAAATATAAAAATCAACTTATCTCTATCAAAACGAATAAAGAATACAAAGCTCTCAATAGCGAGGTTAGACACCTGGAAACACTAAATTCAAAGATCGACGATGAATTGATCGCTTTTATGGAAATAGAAGCTAACCTGAAAACCACGCTCGAAGAAGAAAAAAAACTTAAAAAAGTGGCAGATGACGAATTGAAAGCGAACGAAGAAAAACTGAAAAACAAAATAACAGAAGTTGAAAAAACTATCATGGAAATAAGGAATAAACGCAATACTCTGGCAAATGATCTACCTCAGCATTTAGTAAAAAGATATGCAGCACTCATTAAAAATAAAGGAAGAAAAGCTGTTATATATAATGATAATAATGCTTGCAGTGGATGCGGTTACAGCATTAGACCTCAACTTATTATCGAAATCCATGAAGGAAGAAAGATAGTAAGCTGCGAAGGCTGCGGGCGTATGCTGGTGCCAGAACCGGCAATAAAATAAGTTCTGTCAAAGAAGATAAAATGTCTGCCCGGCACCTACTTTGGAAGTCTGCAAAGCAGGTCTTCAAAGTAGGTGCTGGGAGGAAAGTCCGAACACCACAGGGCAGGATACTTCCTAACGGGAAGTCTTGGTAACGAGGAGCCAGCTCCACAGAAACAAACCTCCAGTACCTACTTTGGGGGTCTGTAAAGTAGGTCTCTCAAAGTAGGTGCTGGAAAGGGTGAAATGGTAGTGTAAGAGACTACCAGATTTCGGTGTGAACCGGAATGCTCGGAAAGCCTTATTCGGTGCAATGCCAAATAGGAGAACAGGTTGGCCCGACCACATTGTTCTCGGGTGGGCAGCTAAAATCGGTCATTATATGAACTCTGATGAGTATAGCAATATCCGGTTTAGATAAATAGACATTAAATTGCTTGTTAGGCAATTTACATAATTCGGCTTATTATCTTCTTTGACAATTAATTTTAAAATTAGAGCAGGAAATAATATGCATAAAAATTGGAAAATAGCAGAAAGTCTAACAGAAGATCAATTAGAATTAATAAAACAAATCACAGATCAAATGAAATGCCCCGATATAATAGCGGAAATGCTGATCAGAAAAGGATTCGTGAAGGTTGATGAAATTCAGAAATTCTTTAATCCAACCATGGAAGACGTTATTGATCCTTTTATTTTTAAAGATATGAAAAAAGCTGTATTAAAGATCATTAATGCAATAAAGAATAAAGAAAAGATCGTGATCTATGGAGACTACGATGTAGATGGAACAACTTCAACAGCAATGCTGTATTTGGGGCTTAAAAAAATAGATGCTAATGTAGGTTTTTATATTCCACATCGAATGATCGACGGATATGGGCTTTCTTTGAACGGCGTCGATCAATTGAAAGATGAAGGAGCACAACTAATAATAAGTGTAGATTGCGGAATAAATGCAATTGAAGAAGTTGAGCAGATAAACAGTCTGGGAATGGATATCATAATTACCGACCATCATAATCCAAAAGAAATTTTGCCACAAGCTTATGCCATTATTAATCCAAAATTAATAAACAGTAATTATCCATACAAATATCTTGCGGGCGTAGGTGTTGCCTATAAGTTATTGATGTCTGTTTATATAGAATTAGGCATCGATTCAAAAGAATTGGTAGATAAATACATCGACCTGGTTGCACTTGGAACAATTGCAGATATTGTTCCTCTTACCGGAGAAAATAGAATATTTGCCAGTATCGGATTGCAGCGCTTGATAGAAAAGGATAATATCGGATTGACAGCCCTTGTCAATATTGCCGGACTTTCCGAAAAAGAATTAAATTCCAATGATATCGTCTTTGGGATCGCCCCCCGAATCAATGCCGCAGGAAGGATGGGAAGCGCAATGCGAGCTGTCGAATTAATGATCTCTACCGATGAAGAAAAAAGTGTTGAACTGGCTCAGATCATAGAAAGAGAGAATTCACTGCGACAGCAGATAGATCAAAAAACTTTTCAGGAAGCATGCGAAATAATTGAAAAGAAATATAAGAATATGGACAAAACTTCGATTATAGTTGTTTCTTCTGATGATTGGCATCCCGGAGTAATAGGCATCGTTGCTTCCAAACTTGTAGAAAAATATTACCGACCTTCCATTATGATCTCTTTTAAAGATGGAGTTGGAAGCGGCTCGGGAAGAAGCATTTCCGGATTCGATCTATTCGAAGCTCTTTCTTCTGTGGAAGACTGTCTCGAAACTTTCGGAGGTCATAAATATGCTGCCGGATTGCAGGTATTGGCTGAATATGTTGATATATTTGAAAATCGTTTGAATAAATATGTGAATGAACATATAACTCTCGAAGATCTTATTCCACCTTTGAAAATAGATGCCAAAATGGAATTATATGAAATTAATAATAATTTTCTTGAATGGTTGAATAAATTTGCACCTTTCGGTCTGGGAAATATGCGGTCAACATTTTACACAGAAAAAGTTATGGTAGTTGGATACCCTTATAATGTGGGAAAGAACCACCTGAAGATTAAGGTAGTGAAAGATGGATGTACTTTCGATCTTATCGGCTTCAATCTTGGGGATTATCTTCCATTTTTAAAGAAGGGTTCCTATATCGATATTGCATATTCCCTTGAATTTAATTCATGGCAGGGAAGAACCACGATCCAGGGAAAATTAAAGGATATTAAATTTGTTGAATAGATCATCGATATTCAGGTTTTCGTTCTTTAGCACGATTTTGGTGCTATTGCTATTTGGTTGCTCATCCGTTGAGCTGCAAATCGATCATTCTCCTGTGCAACTTGATATTATCCAGAAGATCAATTCCGGCTTCATTCCCGCAAAATGTGTTTATTCTTCTATAGAAAGGACAGCATTTATTCTGGAAGAAAACACTAATTATATCCATATCTACCGGAATGGGAAAAAAATAAATACGATTGGTGGACTGGGATTTGAAAATACTAATTTCAATGAACTCTCCGATATTACTATTTCTCCTGATGGGAAATTATTGGTTCTCGACAGTTTTCAAAAAAAAATTAAAAAATTCGATAAAGACGGCAAATGGATAACCGAGTTTGACCTGCTAGATTTCAGTGAACCGAAATTATTTGATATTTCAATCGATGAAACTTTTTATATTTATGATGATAACAGGAAGGAAATAGTAATTTCAAAATATTTAAATGAAAAAGATTTTTATACGTTTGGAAAATTTCAATTGATCGATCCACAGAAATTATTACTGACAAAGAATTCTGTTGTTGTCTTTAACGGTTCAGAAAATAAAACAATTGTTTTTGACACATTGGGAAAATTTTTAGATGAATATAACGGAAATTATCAATTTGACGGTGATCATACTTATAAATTGGAATCTTATAATATACTTCATTGCAGAAGCGATAACAAATTCGCCGTATCAACAAAAAGATGGAAAAATTTTTCCATAAAAGGTAATTTTGTAATTTTGCTTTCTGACAATGAAGTATGGATCGCAAAATTTATCTATCAGCAGCAATCCGGATAAATATTGAAGATGATCAAGATAATCTCGACGGCATCGAAAAATAAATTATTTCTTCCTGTATTAGCTTCTTTACTTCTGGCTCTCAGCAGGCTTCCGCTTCATCTTGGTTTTCTGGTCTTCTGGGGTTTGATCCCGCTCTTCTCTTTTTTCAATGAGAACAGAAAGGCAAAAGAAATAATACTCTCGGCTTTTGTATTCAGTTCGATATATACTCTTGTAGCTTTGCACTGGATAAGCCTGGCAACATTCCCCGGTTTTCTGGCACTTTTTTTATTGTTTGGTTTTTATTTTTCCATTCTTTTTCTTCTTTTAAATTTGATATGGAATTCACTTCCCAAACTGAAATATATAACCTTTATCTGTTTCTGGCTCTCTTTTGAATTTCTACAAAATTTTGGCGAGTTCAGGTTTCCGTGGTTCAATATTGGATATTCTCTTTCAGATTATTTGCCTCTCATTCAACCTGCTGAAATTGGTGGAATCTATCTGCTCTCATTTCTTATTATTATTGTTAATATATTGATCTTTGAACTGAAAAATAATTTCAAAAGAAATTTAACTCTTCTTTCGGCTTTGATAATTTTTTGGACAGGATTTGGTTTTGTGCGTCTGAATACAATTAAATTACATAAGACAGGAACCAGCATCTCGATGGTTCAGGTAAGCATTCCTCAGGAAATGAAATGGGAGAAGAATTATCTGGATACAACTTTTCAATTATATCGAGAATATTCTTTAAAGGCAGTGGAAGAACATCCATCATTGATCATCTGGCCGGAATCCGCAACCCCTTTATATCTTCTGAGACACAGTAAATACAAGGGAATTGTAAAAGAACTGGCAAAAAAGAATAATGTCGATATTTTTACAGGATTTCCTCATTATCGATTTGCAGGTGATTCGCATCCCAATAGATATAAATTTTATAATTCGGCGACTCTCTTCGATAGAACAGGGAAAATTCATAAACCATATCATAAAAATATTCTTGTTCCTTTTGGTGAAAGAATGCCTTTCCTGAAAATATTTCCCTTTCTCTGGAAAGTAAAATTTGGTCAGGCAAACTGGGAATACGGAGAAGAGCAGAAATATTATGATGTAGATGGATATTCATTTTCTCCATTGATCTGCTTTGAGATAGTCTTTGAGAAGTTAACTACAAAGATGGCTCAGCATAATGTGGACTTCATTGTGAATATTACAAATGATGCATGGTTCAAAAAGTCTGCCGGAACTTACCAACATGCTGTAATGACAAAATTCAGAGCAATTGAAATCCGCCGACAGATATATCGCGCTGCAAATACGGGGTATTCGCTGGTAATTTCTCCAACCGGGGAATACTTGCAAGAAAGCAAACTCTTTGAAAAGACAACGCTAAACGAAGAACTTCTTATATATCCCCAAAAATCTTTCTTTACAAAATATTTGTTCTGGTTTCCACTTGTTTTTGTTATTGGAGGAGTTATTATCTTGGGCAAATATTTATTTAGTATTAAAAATAAGAAATGAAAAAATTCTATTATACGATTGGTGAAGTTTGCAATTTGCTCGATCTTAAAGCGCATGTTTTAAGGTATTGGGAGAAAGAATTTCCACAAGTTCATCCCAAAAAAAGGTTTGGCCGAAACAGGAAGTATAATCCGGAAGATATTGAAATTCTCAAGAAAATAAAATATATGCTCTATACTCAACGCTATACAATTGAAGGTGTAAAGAAAAAACTGAAGGAAATACCAAAGGAAAAACAACAGGTAGAATTGGATTTCACTGTGAATAAAGAAGAAGCAAAAGAGAATATTGTACAAGAATTGAAAGAAATTAAAGAGATACTGAAAAAATAGAATTTCATTAATATTACTCATAATTCTTGTACTAAGTTGCTCTTTTATAAGCTTATATGGAGATTATGAAAAAACTTTATTTTATATCTTTTTTTATTTTTTTACTATTTATAAATCTATTTTCCCAGACAAAGATAGATAGTCTGGAAACACGATTAAAAAATGCAACAAGTAATGAAAAAAACGGAATTCTGAATGATCTGTCACATCTTTATATATCTCATGGATCTTATAAGAAAAGTATAGAATATGGGAAGCAGGCATTGGAGTTATCAAAAAAAGCAGAAAGCGATGGAGAAGGAAAAGGTGCAAAATTTATTGTGAATGTACCAATAAAAAGAGATGAGTATAATAATGAAAAATTTGGAAATTAATATGTACTGTTGTATGAATAATAATTTTAAAAAATATTTTATCACTTCAGTACTGTTTGGACTAATCTTATCAACCAGCTTATCTGCGCAATTATTACACATAAAAAATTATACTACAAATGATGGTCTTCCCTCATCGCAAGTATGGTGTAGTTTACAGGACAGCAAAGGATATATCTGGTTTGGAACATCAAATGGTTTGGTTAAATATAATGGCCGGGAATTTGTAACCTACAAAGTTTCAGACGGACTGGTAAGTAATGTTGTTCTATCATTATTAGAAGACAGGGGAAAAATCTGGATTACTACTGATAATGGAATAAGTTGTTATGATGGTGAAAGTTTCATTAATTATAATCAATATGATGGTTTTAATTTTGGGATAATTTGGTGTGTTGTAAAATTTCAGGATTGTTTATGGTTTGGAACAAAAAGACTCGGATTATTCAAATTTGATCCTGATAAAGTTGGAGAAAAAAATAAGGGCTTTGAAAATTATTCTGAAAAGGATGGATTACCACTCGCCAGCATCTTTTCTTTTGCAACAGATAATAAATCTCTATGGATTGCTTATGCTGATTTGGGACTATATAGATATGACGGCAACGATTTTGTCGATTATACCAAAAAATTTAATCTCCAAAACAAAATATTAACAAATCTTATAATTCAAGACTCTACTTTGTGGGTAGGAACAGCAACAAATGGTTTGTTTAGATGCAATCTTAAAAATGAATTTGAAAAATTAGATAAATCAAAAAAAGTTATTAACTATTTTCCTGATGATTATATCTATTCATCATCTGCAAGAGGGAAAAATTTGTTATTTGGAACACGCGGTAATGGCTTAATATATAAAAAGGACAAATTTATAAGATACACTGCTGAGAATGGTTTGATAAATAATTTGGTATATTCAATTTTGGTTGATAAAGAAAACTCTATCTGGCTTACTACAAATAATGGAATCACAAAAATTCTTTCTGATAAGTTTTTTGGATATATGAAAAATGAAACCATATTATCAGTATGCGAATATAAGGGATCAATCTGGCTTGGTACTTTTGAAAACGGTTTGATAAGATTGGATGGCAATAAGATTACCAATTATACAACTAAAGACGGCTTACTTAGTAATAACCATATAATGACGTTAACTGTGTTCAATGACCGGCTTTGGATAGGTTCCTGGGATGGATTAAATAGTTACGACGGCAAGAATTTTAAACAATATTCAGACAAGGATGGAATTTATCAAGTACCTGTATTAACCCTTTTACCTGTAAAAAACTCTTTATGGATCGGAACAGTAAATAGGGTTTGGAAGTATCAGCCTCATAAATTAAAAAATAAATTTACAATATATTCCACAGAGGATGGTCTTACGAATACTTATTTTCAGTCTGTAGCTCGGGACAGTAATAGAATTTGGTTTGGTACTCCAGGTGGTGCTTTTTGCTATGATACTGATCGGTCAGGAGAAAAATTTATAAAATTATCTACAAAAGATGGTTTGTCTGCTGATTGTATAAATACAATTTTTAAAGATAGGAATGGAACCTTATGGTTTGGAACCACTAATGGTTTAAATAAATATGATCCGGATAAAACAGAAGCTGGAAAAAAGTTTACTTTATACAATACTGAAAATGGCTTAAGCGATAATAATATAGTCTCTATTACTCAAGCTGGAAACTATTTATGGATTGCTACAAGTAATGGACTAAATAAATTTGATGGTGAAAAAGTAATCAAGGTATATGATCAAAAAAATGGATTACTTGGTAACGAATTTCCCTCATACAATTCATTGTTTCGCGATAGCAAGAATCATATTTGGCTTTGCACTTATAATGGAGTAACAGAATATCTTCCTGAAAATGATATTCCCAATCTAATTTCCCCTCC
>JAUVLE010000184.1 GCA_030595905.1 Candidatus Cloacimonadota bacterium
CTCAAGTTTATTATCCGGTAAAATTCTTATAATCCCAAAACTATTTGTCCATTTAGAACCAGGACAACTACCCGGACAAAGTTTGATTGTTACTGGTGATGTTTTACAATTTAGTTCAAATCCGCCTTTTGTGCCCACTCCCGCTCCGTCATGGAACTTTTCATTCATGTCGTATTTACCTTTCTCATCGAACGTAATATTGCCGCTCATTGCGCGTTTGTTTGGTGCTATTTCCCATTTTCCAATAATGAGTTGTGCGATATTTTCTTTCACAGACGCATCCTGAGAAGTTAGTTCTACATCCTGAGCATAGATTGTACCCGTAAGAACAAAGATGATAATGATAAAGAAAATAATTTTAAAACGATTCATAATTATTCCTCCCTGTCTCGGCATAGTCTCGATTTATTGAGATGAAGCCGGACTGATTTTTTAAACACCATACAAAAAAAAAGAATTATTTTCGATGTCAATATTATTATTTATTGTTGTTTCAAATTCACCTATGAGATTCATGGATTCCTGTCCCCGATTACTCGAGGACAAGCTTTCACAGGAATAACAAAAAAATTATCCGTGCCATCCGTGTTAATCCGCGAGCTAATGGATTCCCATTTCCATGGGAATGACAACTTTATTTGCTTTCGTTCGTTCTTGTTCGTTGCTAAACTATTCCCAGAACTTCCTGTCTAAACTTCTATATTGCACCGCCTCGCTGATGTGAGCTACCATTATGTTTTCACTGCCTTCCAAGTCGGCAATGGTTCGTGAAACTTTCAGGATGCGGTCATAAGCACGAGCCGATAGTCCCATTTTATCCATCGCCATTTTAAGAATGTTTTTACTCTCTTCATCCAGGATGCAGTATTTACGTATCTGTTTCGGGTTCATCTGGGAATTACTGAATATCTTTTCTTTATTAAAACGCTGCAATTGAATATCCCGCGAATCATTCACCCGTTTACGAATATCGGTTGATTTCTCCCCGGTAGGAATTCCGCTGAGTTCATCATATTTCACAGCCGGAACTTCCACATGAATATCGATCCTATCAAGAAGAGGACCGGAAATCCGCGAGCGGTATCTTTGAATGTTTGCTATCGCACAGTTGCAGGTATGTCCTTCTACATTGCTTCCGAAATAGCCGCAAGGACAGGGATTCATGGATGCCACCATCATAAATTTAGCAGGGAATTCCAGACTTTGAGTTGCACGCGAAATGGTTACAACCTCATCTTCAAGCGGCTGGCGCAATACTTCCAGAACAGATTTTTTGAATTCCGGCAGTTCATCTAAAAATAAAACACCATTGTGAGAAAGAGATACTTCGCCGGGTTTAGGATAGCTTCCGCCGCCAATAAGTGCCACATCACTGATGGTATGATGCGGAGAACGGAACGGACGGCTGGTAATAATTCCCCTTTTACTACCCGTAAGTCCTGCCACAGAATGTATTTTCGTTGTTTCCAGAGATTCTTCCAGAGTAAGACTCGGAAGAATGGTTGAAATTCTTCGAGCCATCATTGTTTTCCCGGATCCGGGCGGTCCTATCATAAGAACATTGTGCCCGCCGGCTGCTGCAACTTCCAATGCCCTTTTTACATGAAATTGTCCTTTCACGTCATACATATCCACGGGACTTTCATCCAGTTGATCGAAGATATCTTTTTTATTTACCTTCAAAGGTTCGATTTCTATTTTATCTTCCAGAAAGTTAACAATCTCATTCAAAGATGTAGCGGGAAAAACATCTAATTTCTCTATAATGGCAGCTTCTTTTGCATTTTCATAGGGAAGAATAAGTCCGTCGACACCATCTTTCCAGCAGGCAACTGCCATTGGCAAAACACCCCTAACCGGACGCAGATTTCCATCGAGAGAAAGCTCGCCGATGAAGGCATATTTTTCCAGCTTATTCGTTTGAAGCTGGTTCAAAGCAGAAAGCAGTGCAAGAGCAGTGGGAACATCCAGTGCCACACCGTCCTTTTTAATATCAGCCGGAGCCAGGTTCACGGTGTACCGGTGGTTTGCAAAACGGAATCCCGAATTTTTGATCGCTGCCGAAACCCGATCGCGGCTTTCCTTCACAGAGTTTGAAGGTAATCCTACGATATTGAATTTATACAATCCACCCTTTATATCTGCTTCAACGGTTACCTGCTCTGCATCGATTCCCTGGATCGCATAAGAAAAAGTTCTTCCATACATATTTGCTCCTCTAAATTATTTTCCAATAACCACAGTCGTCTTCTTTGAATATACCTTCTCGCTATCCCTTGAAGTTGCTTCCATCAAGACGATATAAATCCCGACAGGAAGATATTTCCCATTTTTATCTTTCCCATCCCAGATAATATTTCCTTCCGAAGCCTGTAAAGATTGATCTACAAGTTTATTTATAATCCTTCCTTTCAGATCGAATATCCTGATAGTTACCGTGCTTATTATTTCCGGCAGTTTAAAACTGAATATTGTTCTCTCGCTTCTGTATGGAGAAAAAGGATTTGGATCGACAGAAAGTTTCATACTGACAGGAAGTACCTGAACAAAAATACTGTTTTGTATTCCCGGAGTACATCCACTAACCGAAGGTCCCCAGTTTTCAGGATTAGCTGTCAGGCTTGGGTTTACCCTTTCTATAGAAACTCCCTTCAGTTTATCATTCCATTCCGGCAGGTAAAAGAAACTTTCGATCAGGTTTCCGGATTCATCTATAATTGATAGTTGTTCTCCGTTATTGGAAAGCAAATCTAACCCGGAAAAAACCGGAACATTCTCCAGATCATAATTAGCTTCCAGAAATTCCACATCATCATTTGAACCCGTAATAATGAAATATTCATTATCCGAAAAAGGAAGTAATAATGTATCTTCATCCACCACTAAAAAGATTTCCTCTAAAGCCGGAATAAAATCATTAACTTTCAACTCCAGCCATTCTGGTTCATCTTCGTTCGGATCGTACATTATTTCGTTAATTACAAAAGGAAGAGCATTGTTATTATAAAAACTGTAATCGGAATTATTGGATGTATTCAGGTCTTCCGAAGAATAAATTTCATATCTGAATGTTGTATAACCGTTCGGTGGAATTGCGGCTGAGAAACTAAAATTGATACTATCGGATATAGAAATTTCATCCTGGAATAATTCTGTTTCGGTCGTTTCTTCATTTATAGAAGAATAACATGTAAAAATTCCTGATGGAATTTGTTCAAGCCCGATATTCTTAATGAGAATGGAATGTTCTATTTGATCTTCAGATAACATAAAACTGAGAAAGGTGAGTTCCAGGTCTTTTTCAATTGGAAGTACACTATTATGAACAGTTGGTGTTCCAAGGCTATCCAAACTTATTTCCCACGAGATATTTTCATCACTGAACGGATTTACTCTTTCGATCGAGAAATTTGAAGGGCAGCTACCTCCTGAATAGTACGTCGAATCAAATTTTGTTTCATATTGATCTATCAATTTCAAACTTTCATCTGTATTATTCAGGGCTGTCCAGCTTCCTGCCTCAATAATTTTATCCAGATCGATATTCGGGTAGATTTCCAAAAGTAAATTCTTGTTCTGACAAACGACTAAGAAATCTTGTGCATCAATTGTACCGGAAAAGCCGATTTGACCGGACGATGCATCAATTATTGCCCAGTTATCCACAAGATATCCACATGTGTTCCGATTGAATATCTCAATCCATTCCTGGTTGGAACTTTCCGGCTTGAACATGATCTCATTCAAAACCAGAGGAGAACTTCCAATTAAAACAGAAGTTGCCAGAAAATTATTCTCTAAATTGTTGTCATAAAAGTAAATAACTTCTGCTCCAGCGATATGATAACCTTCACCCAAAATCCCTAACTCACTGCTAAAATAAATATAACTTTCCGGTAGGATTTCCGGCAGGCTATAAGTTCCAAAAAGATTATCATTTAGCGTGATTTCCAACGTTGCTGCTAAGTTATCCACAATCTCGGTGGATAAATTAAAAACCTGTGTTTCAATCCAGTAAACACCTTCTATTTCTGTTATTTCCAGTTCATAAATTGCCAGGTCGATCGGATAAAAATTTGGTTCGCGCGGAGTTGGTTCTTCACACTCGAAAAAATCGAGTTCACAATTATTTGTATCTTCACCATCGTGTT
Source organism: Candidatus Cloacimonadota bacterium (assembly GCA_030595905.1). Classification (GTDB taxonomy): domain Bacteria; phylum Cloacimonadota; class Cloacimonadia; order Cloacimonadales; family TCS61; genus JACNIV01. The sequence continues at coordinate 4,152 of JAUVLE010000184.1, forward strand.
TGCGGGCAAGAGAATTTCCGCCGGAAACATCCGGGGCAAAATAAATGCCGGGAGAACCGGTATCATCCGGAAGATTATTTGTATTGGGAGAATCATAGAGAACGGTATCTGTATATAACAAATCAGCAGAAACGATCCTGATACCATCTGTTTCGGAACCACCATTTTGAAAGGCGAGGGCGGTAGTGAGATCAGTATTGGGAACAAATTCTTCTCCGATCAAAAGAAAACTATCAGGTTCAATTATTATCGATGGAAAAGTAAACTGATCTACAAATTCGCTTCCGCCTTTCTGTATCTTCCAGTTCTCAAGATTCACAGTCTGATCTCCAGCATTGAAAAGTTCGATCCACTCATAACCTGTATCTGCTCCCTCAGGATCATACAGAACTTCGTTGATAACTACATTCTGAGCTGTAATAAAAGTAGAAATAAAAATAAATACTATAAGATTAATAAGTTTCATAAAGCCACCTCAATCTTAATAATTTCGATTACAACAATATCTTATTCTACAACATGTAGAGTTTTTAAATTTATATTTAATCTATAATAAAACTTACTAAATCTTATGGTGATATTTTAATAAATCCGGGTCTTATTTCAAAATAGTGAAATTCGTCCTCAAAGATAGTGGACAGTTCTTTTTCTGAAAGTGAGTAATTATTTAAGATTCCGTTATTTTCCAACATGCTTATCCTTTGTGAATTTATTAAGCAGCATTTTACTATAGAACTTTGATGCCGGTTTCTAATATTTCTTTTGCAAGAGGATTATCTTTTGTAAAATCTTCTGGATTAAAAGGTAAAACCTCAATATCACTACTTACATTAAGTGTAATTTTTCTGATTTTGTCACGATCTTTCATACGTATTCCTTCGAAAACATTTGAAATAATCGCTAAATCAATATCACTCCATTTATCATTTGTTCCTTTTGCGTAGCTTCCAAAAAGAAAAACACTTTTTATTTGGAAATTTGCTTTATTTAAAGCTATTATATAACAATCAATTATTTCTTTAACTCTAATTGGGATAAAAACCATTGGTAAAATTCCTTTATCTTTCTAAGATGTTCATCAATAGTCATTACTCACTCCGCCATTTACATTTAATCAGGTATTACTAAATCTCCATAGAAAGAACATTAACTAATTTCTTTAAAAAGTAATTATTTTGTCAATAATTAAAATTTTGTTGTATATATAATTACTATTTAATCAAAATCATTTTTTTAACTTTTGTCTCTTTACCTGCTTTTAATTTGTAAAAGTAAATTCCTGAAGCAACTGGTTTATTATTATTATCTTCTCCGTTCCAGTTGACTATGTGGCTCCCAGCACTTAACTCATCAGCAATTAAGGTTTTTACTTTTTGTCCCCTAATATTATAAATTTCAATAATTGCTTCTTCTACATCATACGGTAAATTATAACTTATCGTAGTTACAGGATTGAATGGATTGGGATAATTGAATATTGAAAATTGAAGATTGAATATTATCTAAGACAGATACAGAATCCTGGCATTCATACGCTCCCATATCTACAATACCATTCACAATACGCGGATTTCCTGCAAGATCGAATTCGGGTAAATTTAAACCTGTTGTATCAGGTGTGCCGGCATTTATACAGGGAGATTCATCTGAAAGC
>JAUVLE010000073.1 GCA_030595905.1 Candidatus Cloacimonadota bacterium
AACCTGTCGCCATTTTAATTACATAACGAGTCCAGTTTTCGTAAAACATATTCCCGCTGATTCTGCCCGAAGAATCAAAACGCATAAAATTATATTTGTCGTGAGCTTTTACAACTTCGTAAAGATAGATGATTGATTCCATTGCTTCTCTTTGAGAGAAATAATATTGGAATGGAATTTCTTCATCATCGATTATATTTCTGTGTTCAGTTTGAAACCAATATTTTAGAAGTTGTTTTGAAGTTTCTGTTGCACCTTTGTATTTTTTCAATCGCCAATCAAAAACCGCTTCACGAATTTTATGAACTAAGGGTAGAAGTAAAAAATTGTAACCAAGTTCTCTAAGTTCATTTGTTGTAGGAACCCATCTTGTATCAGGTGACATTATTGAAAACGGATCGATTCTTTTCTTTTTTTTCTGTCATATAATTTCCTTGCGAAAGATTAATTTATACACTTCAAATAACGTCAACAACCTTTTACTTTTATAGCCTTAAAATCTTTAAATAATTTCGTGTAATGATCGAGCATGACACGAACCAATAAAAAGTTCGTATAACCTACTGTATTTATTGTAAAATTCAGCGATAACTCCATGTCTCTTTCTCGCTTTTTTTAATTTTCTTCAATTCATATCACCTGAATAATCCATTTTCTTATTGCCTTGTCGATCCTAAAACGAACTTGTTTACTGGAATTATTTCTGTCAATTATAAAAAAGCCTCTTCTAATAACCCGACTCGGGTTTTTCAAATTCGAGTTATGAGAGCAAAAAACTTTGAATTGAGCTTTGAGGAATTCTATTGATCAAAGCTTGCTGCAATCCGTGTATTTTGAAACATTTTTTCCTTGCCATAATGGGTTCATATTTATTTTTAGCATTTTGTGGTTGGAAAATGATATTTACTCACTTATCAACCGTATATAAAGGATCAGGGAGAAGATATGGCAACGACATCCGATATCAGGAACGGTATGATCATAAGATTTAAAAATGATCTTTACGAATTTGTTGAATTCCTTCATGTGAAACCTGGTAAAGGCGGTGCGTTCGTCCGTACAAAACTGAAAAACATTAAAACCGGCAAGGTAGTAGAAAATACATTTCGCACCAGCGAAAAACTGGAAGAAGTGCGTGTGGAAAAACACAAAAAAGAATACCTGTATTTTGATGGAAGTTTCTATGTGTTCATGGATAGCAATTCTTATGAACAAATGCAGGTTCCAGTCGAAGTGATCGGTGATAACAAAAAATTCCTGGTAGAAAATATGGAAGTTGCCATGAAACTCGATCCCGATGGTGAAATATTGGGAATAGAACTTCCCGTTATGGTTATCCAGGAAATAGTAGAATGTGAAGCAAATGTAAAAGGTAATTCTGCATCTGTAAGCGGAAAAAAAGCCGTAACTAATACTGGTTTAAGTGTTACTGTTCCGTTTTTCGTTGAAATTGGGAACAAGATCAAAATAGATACAAGAACCGGTGAATATATGGAAAGAGCATAAAATAATAGGAGAATAAAATGCCAAAAGGAAGATCATTCGCTGCAAAACTTGCTCACGAAACAAGTATGGAAGGAAAAGTTATCTGTCCAAAATGTAATTCTGAAATAAAAAAAATAAAACTGATCAGAGCACGTAAATCAAAAGCAGACAGTTGGGCACCTAAATACGAGATGGTTAGTATTTGTAAATGTAATGAAAATGACATAATGAGCGGAAAAATATAATTAAATTTGCGGTTTATTACAATTCAGATACCCTCTTATCGCCCGATAAGAGGGTGTTTGCATATCTTTTGAGGAATTTGTTATGAAAAGGTTTTTCTTCCTGATGTTGATAGTTGTTTTGGGAACAAGCATTGTCTTCTCTATTCCGCCTGCTCCTATGAAAACTACAGGTATTATTGATATTAGAGAATATCCTTCCGAAATTTATAAACAAAATTTAAACAACAGAGACCTTATCTTACCGCAGAATATATTAGCGTTTCTTGTTGAATTTGAAGATATAAAATTCGATCTTGTAGAGGATTATCCGGATTCTCTGGCTCACAACAAAGAATATTTTGAACAACTGATGTTCCATATGTCTTCTTTTTACCAGGATGCTTCCCACGGAAATTATACTCTTACCGAAGAAGATTATACTGTCTGGGAAGATGTGCTTACCGTCTCAGAACCAATGGGATATTATGGAGATGACGACCTCTGGATCGAAAGAATATGCGAATTTGTGCAGGAAGTTATTGAGCTTGTTGATAACGAAATAAATTTTAATGATTACGATGCTATTATTATTTTTCATGCCGGAGCCGGGCAGGAATCCGATATTACCGGAAATAACGCCGATGACTTGTGGACAACCTTCCTGACCCGTAAATCCCTTCAGGCTGGGATCGATCCCGAAAATGATGACTTTCCCGGTATTGAAACAAATGATGGAATTTTTCTTAAAGAATTCGTAATATGCCCCGAAACCGAATGGCATTCCGACCTTACACCGGATGATCCTATTTACGGATTGCTGGCAATACTCACCCATCAATTCGGTCATCAGATCGGTCTTCCTACACTTTTTGATAATGACTCTTCAAATGGATATTCTTACGGGATCGGCGCATTCGGGCTTATGGGAACAGGTGTTTGGAACGCAAATGGTTTTGTCCCGCCGCTCCCCTGCGCCTGGTCACGCTATTACCTTGGCTGGGAAGAAGATAACGTTGTAGAGATAGATGCTTCGATCGATGAACTCGCTCTGACTTTTCCCATGGCAGATGATGGCGAAACGCCAAAGCTTTATAAAGTAAATATCTCGGAAAAGGAATATTTCCTTCTGGAGAACCGCCAGCAAAACCCGGACGGCAGCACCTTGAACGGCGATCCGTCTTTTACTTTTGCCCTGCTCCCGGAAGGTCAGCAGGATGTTTATCCACCCGGTCATCCGAACGAAGGACAACCGAAATTCAATTTTATGGATAACACATATCTCGGGTGTGAATGGGATTTTTATCTTCCCGGTCTTGGTGGTTATGACGGAAATGTTGTAGATGGTTCGGGAATCCTCATCTGGCACATAGATGAAAACGTGATAGAGGCAAATTTTGATCCTGATTTTGAAATGAATTTGATCAATGCAGATGCATCACACAAAGGAGTTGACCTGGAAGAAGCAGACGGCGTCCAACATCTTGATTCGGTTATTTACGGTGCAGCAAGTTTCTACGGCTCTGCGGATGATTCGTATAGAGAAGGAAATAATTCTTATTTTGGAAAAAATTCACATGAGGGTCTTTTTTCTTCTCCCACAGCAGAAAGTTACTATGGCGGTATTCAATTAGAAATTCGCGATATTAGTGAATCAGATTCTTTGATGACCTTTTCTGTTCATTACGAGTGGTCGCTCAATGCAGATTACATTGGTGAAAATCCTTATCCTGCCGCAATCATCGACTTCGATAACGATGAAGAGAACGAGATATTCTATCCAATGCCCGACGGCAGTTTATATTTGTGGAAAGACAGTCTGCTGGTTTATGGTTTTCCCCACACGCTCGATTCATTAGCTCAACTTTATGCTTTTGATAATTTTACTAAAACTTTTTTTGTTCCATCAAAATATCCTTCCGGTGTAGTTGCTAAATTATATACCTTGAATAATAATTACGATCATTATTCTTTCTTTGTAAATAAAGAATGGGCTGCTCCGCTGGTTGTAAATCCCGACGCTCCGATAGTTGTTGGTTCCGATGATGAAAATCCGAACAGGGTCTTCCTGCCTTTTAATATCGAAGGGTCTATCGAAAGCCAGATAACTATTCTCGATCTGAATTATGATATTTTAACAGAGTTATCTCTGCCGAATAGAATTTCCGCTAACCTGATGTATAAAAATAATTTTCTTTTTTGTGTCGATATTAACTGGAAACTACACAAGATCGATCTTTCAGATTATAGCGATGACAAAATAAACCTGGATATTGGAGAAACGAAACCTGAAATCCATTCTGCTCTTCTTGCCGATATCGATAAAGACGAGATAGACGATATTGTTATCTTAACAAAAGATAAAGAGCTTTACATTTATGACCAGATGGGAAGCATCCTGAACGGGTTCCCTGTTGATATCGACCTTAATGCTGTCTCTGTTCCTTCCATTGCAGACGTTGATGGAAACGGCTATCTCGACGTTCTTGTCGGTGGAGAAAACACTTTTGTTGTTGTAGATAAAAACGGTATTATTTCCAAACCGCTGAATGAAATATCCAATCCGGATTCATCGCTGATCGCTTCAGGGGTTATTGCCGTGGACATCGATGGAGATGACCGGCTTGAAATATTGGGAAATATGTCGCTCAATCGATTTTGCGTATGGAAAAATGTAAATAATAATAACTATGAAATAAGCAGGAATTATCCTGTCGCTTTTGGTGAAAGAAGTCTGAACTATCCCATTATTTCTACTTTTTCCGATGGAAGAATAGAAGCCTACATTCCGGGAAATAACGGAACTGTTTTTCGTTCCGACCTGCCTTTTATAGAAGATATTCCTAACTTTGCCTGGACCACAGAATACGCCAATCTTCAACGAACCGCATCTTATCTGGGACCGCCGCCACAATCATCTCCGGAAAGCAATAAAATATTCAATAGAAAAAATACTTATTTCTATCCAAATCCATTAAGCAGAACTTTCAATAAGGGAATAGATTTCCATAACTTTGTTCCGGATAATACAATAATTCTTAAAATTGAAACATACAAAGATGTTAATGTTAATATAAAAATATTTGACATAGCAGCAAATAAAATCTATGAAACCACCTGTTTGTGTAACGCTGATCTGGCAAACAGAATATACATAAATGCCGGCAAATTATCGTCGGGTGTATATTTTGCAGTATTAAAAGCAAAGGGTAAGATATTAAAGCTGAAATTTGCTGTTGAGAAATAGTTTTTAGATTTAAAAATTTTTAATTCGGAGGAAAAATGAAAAGGATCCTGTTTTTCTTACTAATAATAAACACCGTTATTATGCTCTATGCAGAAACCAGCGGAGAGTGCGGTTTTCAAACGTTAAAGATAAGTTCGGGGGCAGATCATGCAGCCCAGGGAGGATGTGGCGCATTCTATACAAACGATGCTTTCGGTTTCCTCAGCAATCCTGCTGCTGCATTGTTCAACAGAAGCAAGGTAGTTTCCATATCTCAAAATTACTGGATATTCGATACAACGATAAATTGTGGAGCATTTTCAAACTCAAATGGGAAATCATCTTTTGCCTTTGCCTATCGCTACCTGGATTACGGCAAACTGGAAGGCAGGGAGGATGACGGAACCTTACTCAGAGAATTCCATCCGATGGATATGATCGTTTCTTTAAATATTGGACATCGAATAACGCCGGATCATTATGCCGGATTGAACGTTAATGCACTCTACGAAAAGATCGATACCGCATCAAGTTTTGGATTCACCTTCGACCTGGGCTATACATACATTACTCCAATAAAGAATTTGAAGTTTTCGGCAGCTTTAAAGCACTTTGGAAAAACTTCCGAAATGGAGGATGAAGCTATCGACCTTCCGGTAACCGGCGAGCTTTCTATTATCGATAAATTTGAGTTTGCGAACATTAATTTGTTTACCGAAATAAAAGCAATAAAGCATATTGATGACGACGAAATAAAAGCAGCCTGCGGATTAAAAACAGAACTGAATAATAAATTTAATCTTAAATTGGGTTACAAATTCAATTATGATGCGGAAGATATTTCGGCAGGATTCGGGATCAGCCTGAAAAAGATCACGGTCGATTATGCATATATTCCATTTAAATATGAAATCGATGATGTTCACATGATCGAAATTTCTTATAAATTCTAATTGGGATATAAAATAATGAAACACTGGAAATTAATAGTAATTTTTCTCTTTTCCCACCTGGCTTTACCGGCTTTAGCGGGATTGGAATACGTTCCTAACCAGTTGATCTTCAAGACATCGGTTCCAAAAGAAATATCCATGAATAAGACCGGTTTGAATGAATTTGATAATTTCCTTGAAGAAAGGCAGATAAAAAATCTGAAACCTGTTCTTAATAAATCTCAAAATAAATATTTTATCGTCTCATTTAATGAGGATATCGACTGGGATAATATAAAAAATCTCAGTTTTGAAGGAATCGATTATTTCCAGCCAAATTATATAAACACTCTTTTTATAACCCCAAACGATCCGGAATATATAAATCAACAAATAGATCTTGAAAACTGTAATATCCCTCAAGCCTGGAATCATACAACAGGAAATGAAGAGATCATCGTAGCGGTGATCGATTCCGGTTTGCGTTTTGACCATCCCGATCTGCAAAATAATATTTTTATTAACAGTGCCGAGATCCCGGACGACGGAATAGACAATGACAATAACGGCTATATCGATGATGATCGCGGTTGGGATTTCGTAGATGCACCGGAGCTATACAGCATCGCATACGGTGATTATACCGAACGTGATAATGACCCTTCGGACGACCTGAATCACGGAACCCATGTTTCGGGCATTATCGCTGCCGATACAAATAACAACGAAGGTGTGTGCGGAATATGCTGGAATATCAAACTTCTTGTTATTCGTGCCGGTTTTAAATCACTTTATGGCGGTTACCTTCAAGATGATGATGCTGCTGCCGGGATCATCTATGCGACAGATATGGGTGCAGATATAATTAACCTGAGCTGGGGAGATGTAAATTTCTCCCAGATAATCGCAGACGCCTGTTATTATGCATACCAGAGAGGAAGTATCATTATTGCTTCCGGCGGTAATATATCATTGAATAATACCGGGATTATGTATCCCGGAAAATTATCGACTACCATCGCAGTAGGTGCGGTGGACAAAAACAAGAACCTTGCAGGTTTTTCATGTTATGGTCCTCAACTCGATATCGTTGCTCCCGGTAATCAGATATTGAGCACTTATGATGTGGTCGAAGGATATTATTATCAAGAACAATCCGGCACCTCAATGTCTGCTCCGATCACTGCCGGAAGCCTTGCCTTGCTTCTTTCTTATGAACCCGGCTTAAGCTTCGAGGAAGTTAGAGGTAGATTGATCTCGTCTGTAACAGACCTTGGCGAACAAGGTTATGATCATTATTATGGCTATGGACTTCTGGATGTTTCTTCTCTTCTTATGAACCAGACCTATCCGGAAATTTCAATCAGCTATCCCCTGGATAATGAAGGATTAAATGAAAGTTTTGATATAATCGGAACAGTTAAAGCATCGAATTTCTGGCGGTATTCTGTTATGTACACATCGGAAGAATTGCCAACCTCTCTGGATTGGAAAGACGTTCAAACCCATAATGCAACTCCCACCTGGTTTATGGAAGAAGTCGAGGATGATGTTCTAGCAAACTTTGACGTAACCGGTTATTTCCCGGATGGAACGTATCAGATAAAAGTAGAAATGGTAACTTCTACAAATGACTATTTCACCTATATACGAACCGTTCATATCGACCAGACGCCGCCTGAATTCAAAGATGAATATGCTGCCGTTATGAAAAGATACAATGCCGAAATTCCCGAATATTTTATTCAAGCGGTCTTTGATGAAAAGGTTAATCTGAGCATAAACACGCCACCACTTACAGATTATTCTCTGGTAAGTAATTATGCCGATTCGATACATGTTTTTAAACTTTTTGATTCTTACCAGAGTTTGCAGCCTATCGATCTGAAAGCCGAAAATCTCGCGGGACTGGAATCATTTTTCGATAATGCCTACAGCATCGAAATTGATAATAACTGCGTAAATCTGCACGGCTTTGAACAAATTCCAATTGGAAATGAGCTTGTTGCGGTTCGTAATACTTACGATTTCGATGGAAATGGAAAAAGAGATTTTATTGCTCAGGAAATCGATGGAGAAGATCGTGTGTTGAAGATCTTCGAGCTTTCCGATAACGAACTGATAACAAAATATGAATACACTGCTTCCTGCTGGCCTCATGATATTGGAGATACGGATGGTAGAGGCTGGGAACTGCTTGGAGTTACCACAGGCAACATTGCTGTTATTTATGAAACATTCGGTGATGTTTATCCAAATTATTACCTGGGTTTGATCGAAGAAGCACTTGGCGGAAACTTTGTAGATTACGATGACGACGGAATCGATGAAATCATCCTGATAAAAGATATCAATGTCGGTGATATCTCATACAGAGTTCTTACCTTAAATGAAAGAGTTGGCGATACCTTCACCAGGGAATATGAAATATTTAATGAGACTTCCACATCTGTTAAGAACGAATTTGTGAACAAGGTCGCTTGTGGAAATCTTGATGGAGATGATCATCCTGACATTTTAGCAGCAGATAAAGACGGCGATGTAATGATATTTGAAAAGGAGTCAGCTAATTTTGAGATGGTCTGGCATTGCCGACTTCCTGTTTCGGAAGCATATTATCTGGCGCTTGCAGATTTCACGGGAGATGGTTTAAACGAATTCTGTGTTGGCGGATATACATATAATTCTTTTGATCCGGCAAAATCTTTCTCATATTTTGAGTTTTTTAAAAATACGGGAGAAAATAACGAATATGGATCATTAGGCTACCTTAGTTTTTCACAGATCGAAACTAAAAATTCCATAGCAAATGCAGATCTTGACGGCGATGGTGACGATGAGCTTGTGCTTTCCGTTCCGCCAAATACATATATCATAGATTACGTGGATAATAAATTCACTCCTATCTGGAAAGGTGAATCTACGAAGACATCACTGAATGTAATGGCGGCATCTCCAAAAACTGCTACCGAAGAAGCGTTCATCATTGTTAATATACAGGATGGAAATGAGATTAAAAGCTCCCTGATAAGAAAATCTGAAGATTTCACAGGTCCTCAAACCCCGAATATGTTCGGTGTATTTCCCGTCGATTCGACTTCGGTTACAATGAACTGGCTTGCCGATAATGCAGATTCCTATAATATCTATCGAAAACAGGATGAAAATATTTCTTTGGTCGCTTCCGGTGTTATAAATAATTATTATACCGATTCAGGCTTATCGCCCGGAGATACACTCTTCTATCAAATTACCGCAGTTGATGATTCATACTTACCAAACGAGAGCCTGCCAACATTATGGAAGATCGCCGTTCCATTTTATATGCCGCAATTGCAATATATAAAAATGATCTCTTCTTATGAAATAAAAGTTAGGTTCGACCGCAAATTAAATTCAGATGCTACAAATATCACATTCTATTCTGTAAATCATGATATGGGATACCCTCAATCTGTGAATATAATAGAGCAAAATTCCTGCCTGATAATAAGATTCTCCAATAAGTTCGAAGAATTCTATGATTACATTCTTTCGATAAACGGACTTACCGGAATGACCGGCGTTCCCGTTGTATTAGACCCGGAAGATTGTGTTTTCCAGTATGAGCCGGATACAACTCCACCGGAAATATCAAATGTGGAAAGTGAAGACATGCAAACTGTTAACGTATATTTCTCGGAGTCAGTAAATTCCGAAATGGTAGAGGATATTTCCAATTATATCCTGGTACCTCCGGCATTAGATAAGAACAATGAAATAGTCTCTCTGGAATATAATGTAGATCACTATTATGTTTCTATCCAAATGGATAAAAATCTGGAATATACAAACCAGCCATATTTTCTTAAGATAGATGATCTTGAAGATATTGCGGGGAACAAGATTTCCAATAGCGGGAATAAATGTCATTTCAGCTTGACAGGTATGTTGGGACTAAAAAATTTAAAACAAATGCAGGTTTATCCGAACCCGCTTGATCAAAGAAAAAGTGAGTTCGATGTAGTGAATTTTATCAATCTCCCGCTGGAAACATCCGGCAGGATATGGATATATGACCTGAACGGTGAATTGGTCTTTGAAAAAAAACTCGGACCTTATAATGATGTGAAAGAATGTTTTCGCTGGGAATGTAAAAACAAAGCGGGGAATAAGGTCTCGTCCGGAATTTATTTTTATATCATCAAGATGGGAACAGATTCACGGAAAGGAAAGATCGTAATAATTAATTAGGAGTTGAAGGAGACAGGAAATGATCTCGATGGACTGGAAAGATAGATTAATAAAAGATACTATCGACTTTATCGAAAGAAAGCTTCCACAAAAAGATTATGATATCGATATCGTATATAATGCTTATCCACAAAGAATAGATAACAAGGTTCCACATGCCGTTATTACCCTGGTTGGAAAAACACTCGGCTCTAAGATCTGTAAAGATGCAGAGAAATATTTTGGGTTTTACGAATATCTTCTGGATGAGAAAGGTGAAAACGGAAGAATTATCTTTGCCTATATAATGGCTCGCGCAATAAGGAAAAAGCCTGAAATTTTTATAGAATACCTGGAAAGATTCCTTTATTCTACTGATGATCAGAAATCATGCAACCTTATCATCGATAAGTCGATTTTTCCTCTTCTGAAAAAAAACCCAAAAAAATACCTTGATCTTATAGTAAAGTGGATAAAAAAAGATAACAGCATTTTGAACCAGAGTATTCAGAAACTTTTGATCAAGCTCATCCATTTTGATACGAATTTGGTCAACGCTATTTTTCATAAACTTGAAACTTCCTGGCTTTATGCCACGCCAAGCATGGTGAAATTAAACACCAGTTTCCTGAAAGCAATTTATACAATCGATCCTGAATTCTATTTTTCTGTTTATAAACATTACAAATCGACCCGTAATCCCGCCTTTGCCGATATTCTCTGTAATGCTATCTGTTGCTATGATGAGACTATCCGCGATACGGTCGACCTGTGGGCAACGAGTGGAAATATCAAACTCAAGAAGATCGGCGTGCATGGACAGAAAATAATTGAAAAGAAGGGCAAAAATTAATGGCGAATTATATCACCAGAGAAGGTATGCAGCGTCTTCATAAACGCATGAACGAACTTATTAAGGAACGACCTTCCATAATTAAGCAAGTGGCTTCTGCAAGAGAAATGGGAGACCTTAGCGAAAATGCAGAATATCATGCAGCAAGAGAAAGACAGAGATACCTGGAAAATGACTATAATTACATCAAGCGCAGGATGGAAAAACTGCAGGTTATCGATTCCAGCAAAATACCCAAAGATGCTGTGCGTTTTGGTGCCCGGGTAACAATAAAAGAACTTTCCAACGGGAATGTTTTGAAGATACACCTCGTAGGTGTGGATGAGATATTTGAAACCGATGATGAATATGAAAGAAAATCTATTGCTTCTCCAATTGGTAAGCCAATGATAGGTAAGAAAATTGGAAACCGCTTCCTGGTAAAAGCGCCAATAGGAGATAGAGAATTTGAGATATTAGAAATTAAATAAGGAGATTATTTTGAGTAAAGCTGAAGAATTAAGTAAAAAATTATCTTATCAAAGAAAAAATTTCTGGAAAGAAACTTCCCAAAAAGAAAGAAAAACAGCATTCGATTTTTCAGAAGGATATAAAATTTTCCTCGATGAATGCAAAACCGAACGTGAAACGATCGAATATTATAAAAATGAACTGGTAAAAAGAGAATTTCTGGAAATTAATAAAAATAAAAATTCCAAAAACATTTATAGAATTTCCAGGAAGAAGAATGCTGCGATCGCCGTTATCGGTAAAAAGCCGGTCAGCGAAGGTGTAAATATTATTGTATCGCACATCGATGCACCGCGGGTCGACCTGAAACAAAATCCACTTTATGAAGATGAAACTACTAATCTGGGTTTAATGAAAACCCACTATTACGGTGGAATAAAAAAATACCAGTGGATGTCTACACCTCTGGCAATACACGGCGTTTTCATAAAAGAAAATGGTGATGTCATCAATGTTTCCATCGGTGAAGATGATAACGACCCCGTGTTCGTAATGCCCGACCTGCTGCCACACCTTGCCAGAAAAGAACAATATACAAAAAAACTCGGTGATGCTATCGAAGCCGGTAAAATGAATTTGATGTTCAATTCAATTCCATACCCGGATGATGATGCAAAAGAATCTATCAAGTTGAACGCTCTTGTTCTTCTTAATGAAAAATATAATATTATCGAAGAAAATTTCCTGAGTGCAGAACTGGAACTTGTTCCTGCCGGAAAAGCCCGTGATGCCTGTATCGATAAAAGCATGGTTCTTGGTTATGGACAGGATGACAGGATATGTGCATACACTTCTGCTCAAGCCATATTCGATGCAAAAAAAAATCTTGGAAAAACAGCTGTCGTTTATCTTGCAGATAAAGAAGAAATAGGAAGTGAAGGAAACACAGGAGCAAAATCTATCTTCATCATAGATTTCATTGCCGACCTGTTGAAACACAATGGAGAACCATCCGACAGTGCTACCTTAAGAAAAACTCTCATCAACAGCCAGGTGCTTTCTGCCGATGTTAATGCTGCAATAAATCCAAACTTCCCGAATGTTCATGAAAAGGAAAATGCTGTGCATATTGGCTTCGGCGTGAGTGTAACCAAATTTACCGGCAGTGGTGGAAAGGGCAGTTCAAATGAC
>JAUVLE010000324.1 GCA_030595905.1 Candidatus Cloacimonadota bacterium
AGAGAAATACAAACAGAAATATAATCTGAAAAAAGACAAATAGATATTTAGATCATTTCGCACCACAACATTACCCAAAAACTGTTGTGGTGCGTTTTTTTTCAATAAAAGGAATAAATTATCAAAATGCAAAAAAAAAAAAAAAAACTTCAAGTTGGTGGACAGGCAGTTATAGAAGGCGTTATGATGCGTGGTCCGGCATATCTTGCCACAGCTATTCGTCGTAAGGATAACAGCATAGAAATAAAGAAACAGGAATTCGTCAGTAAAACTGCCCAGAAAGGATTTTTCGGATTTCCTGTGATACGCGGTTTTATATCTCTCATCGAAATGATGATCATAGGCATTAAAACGTTAAATTTCTCTGCTTCCAGAGCAGAACTCGATTGGAACGAAGAAGATAAATCAAAAAAAATTAAATCTAAGACACGTACAAAAGTAGAAGAAATATTCAGTTTTGTCTTTGCTTTCGGACTGGCTTTCCTGCTCTTTGCCTTTCTTCCTTACCAGATAGCGGAATGGCTGAAGCTGGGAAAAGAAAATATTTTTTTCAACCTCTTTGCAGGTTTAATTCGTATCATATTCTTTGTGGTTTATGTATGGGCAATAAGTTTGATGAAAGATGTAAAAAGAATTTTCCAATATCATGGAGCGGAACATAAATCTGTTTATGCCTATGAAAATAACAGCAACCTGGATTTTGATGAAGTCCAAAAATTCTCTACTCTGCATCCACGCTGTGGGACAAGTTTCATCTTCTTTGTTCTTCTTATCTCGATACTGATATTTTCTATCGTAGATACGATCTTTGCATACTATTTTGGAGCTCCTTCTGTTCTTTTAAGACTGGCATATCATTTTTTGATGCTTCCTTTTATTTCCGGAATTTCTTATGAAGTGCTTAAATTATCCGGGAAAAACATTCACCATCCGCTTGTGAAATTTATGACAGCTCCCGGACTATTCTTGCAGAGAATAACAACGCAACCACCGAATAATGATCAGATCGAAATCGCTGTAATAGCTATGAAATGTGCATTAGGAATGGATATTTCTGATCATAACAATATAAATTACGTAGAATAACTAATATTTTCTAAATGTCATATTAATAAGATTACAAACAATTGAATGAAGGGACAGGAAATGATACATAAAGATAAAATTAAGTCTCTACAAGCTGAACATGAAGAGCTGAAGAAAGACATCTATGATCCTGCCAAAATGTCCGATCGAAAATATTACAGTAAAATATCCAGAAGATTTAAAGAACTTGAAGAAATTTTTACTTGTTGTAACAAGATCAAGGAATTGGAACAGATAATATCTGATAATAATGAACTGATAGCCACCGAAAAGGATGAAGAGCTGAAAATGCTTGCCAGGGAAGAGATTTCTGAATCTGAGATAGAAATGAAAACAAATATTGAAAAATTGGAAGAATTTCTTTCTCCAAAAGACCCGAACGATGAAAAGGATGCGATCATAGAAATCCGGGCAGGAACAGGCGGAGAAGAAGCTGCACTTTTTGTAGCAGACCTCTTTCGGATGTATTCTTACTTTGCAGAAAAAAAAGACTGGAAACTTTCCGTGCTTTCATCAAGCCAAACCGGAGTTGGTGGATTCAAAGAAATCATCTTTTCACTTTCCGGTGATCATATTTACGGAACAATGCGGTTTGAAAGCGGTGTTCATCGTGTTCAAAGAGTGCCTGTTACAGAATCTCAGGGTAGAGTTCATACTTCTGCCATTTCCGTTGTCGTTCTTCCTGAAGCCGATGAAGTGGATATCGAAATAAATCCTGCCGATCTGAAAATAGATGTTTACCGCTCTTCGGGTCATGGCGGACAGAGTGTGAATACAACCGATTCTGCGGTTCGCATCACTCATCTCCCAACAGGTCTGGTAGTTACCTGCCAAGATGAGAAATCCCAACTCAAGAACAAGAACAAAGCAATGCATGTTCTTCGCTCCAGGCTTCTGGATATAGAGATATCAAAAAAGGAAGCCGAAATATCACAAAAAAGGAAATTACAAGTAGGCTCCGGAGATAGAAGTGCAAAGATACGAACATACAATTTCCCGCAGTCTCGTGTGACGGATCATAGAATAAATTTGACATCATACAAACTAAATAACATATTGCTCGGTGAATTGGATGAGTTTACCGAGGCATTGAAAGTTGCATACAAAAACGAGATTGTATTATATTAATGGATATTATTTTTCAAGTAATTAAAAAGAATTAAAAATGAAACTAAAAAAAGAATTAAATTTCTTCGATGTCTTCAG
>JAUVLE010000185.1 GCA_030595905.1 Candidatus Cloacimonadota bacterium
ATCATTTCGATATCTTCGATAAATCCCATATTCAGCATTTCATCTGCTTCATCCAGAACCATATAAGAAAGTCGGTCGATTTTTAACGTTCCCCGCCTGAGGTGATCTAATATTCTACCGGGAGTTCCTACTACGATCTCAACACCTTTTTTCAATCTTCGCAGTTGCCCTTCGATGGATTGTCCACCATAAACAGGTAGAATCCCGATGTCACGATTTGTACGGAAAGAGGCCATTTCTTCCGCAACTTGTATTGCCAATTCACGCGTAGGAGCCAAAACCAAGACTTGAGTAATACCGTTCTTTTCTGTATTTTCGATTATAGGCAGCCCGAAAGCTGCGGTTTTGCCGGTTCCGGTTTGTGCCTGTCCGATGATATCTTTTTCGTTTTTTAATAATAAAGGGATTGTTAATACTTGTATTGGAGAAGGTGTTTCAAATCCCTTTTGTTTTATAACTTCCAGAATTTCATTTGAAAGTCCCAGATCAAAAAAGTTGTTTATTTTTTCCATAATATTCCTTATTTTTTTTCTTTTGAATTAAAACAAAATATGCTTTATGATTGTCAAATCATTATTTCTTTTTACGCAAAATATTGATATTTCTATATAAGTTTATGTAATATTTGATATTGATTTTTATGGTTGACAAAAAAAAGCCCTATTTTTCTTTCTCAACAAAAAATATGCATATTTCAGGAGTAAAATTTGAAAAATATTTTAGTGATGGGTGCTGCCGGACAGATCGGTTCTGAACTGGTTCCTGCCATGCGTAAGATTTACGGTGATTCCAATGTTATTGCTTCCGATATCAGAACAGATGTTTCAGAAGTTTTAAAAGAGGGTCCTTTTGAAATCGTAGATTGTCTTGATACTAAAAGAATAGTCGAAGTTATTAAGAAATTTAAGATCGATACGGTTTACAACCTTGTGGCGCTTCTTTCTGCAGTTGGAGAACAAGATCCTCAATTTTCCTGGAAGATAAATGTTGGTGGATTAATGAATCTACTGGAACTTGCCAGGGAACTAAAGTTTGCGCTCTTCACTCCCAGCTCGATTGGTGCATTCGGGTTTTCCACACCCCATGATAATACACCGCAGGATACGATCCAGAGACCCAATTCGATGTATGGCGTTACCAAGGTTTCCGGTGAACTTCTTTGCGACTATTATAATCAGAAATATGGCATCGATACACGCGGTGTGCGCTATCCGGGAATTATTTCCAGTGTTGCACCTCCGGGCGGTGGAACCACAGATTACGCTGTTGATATCTATTATAAAGCTATCCGGGAAAAGAAATTCACCTGCAACCTGAAACCCGGAACTTACCTCGATATGATGTATATGCCGGATTGCATTCGAGCTGGAATAGAGATAATGGAAGCCGATCCTTCCAAACTGATTCATCGGAATGCGTTCAATGTGGCTGCAATGAGCTTTGAACCGGAAATGATCGCTGCAGAGATAAAAACACATATTCCTGAATTCATAATGGATTATGAAATAGATGAAATCCGACAGGCAATCGCAGAAAGCTGGCCAAATAAAATGGATGATACTGCAGCTTTTGAAGAATGGGGCTGGAAACATAAATATGACCTTCCTAAAACGACTAAAGATATGTTAAATGTGCTTTCAGTGAAATTAGAAATTTGAAATTAGAAATGATAAATTACAGATTACTTTATCTTTCAAAACTTCTTAGAACAAAAAGAAACTCTGCGTTCTCTGCGGTGAGATAAATATATGATTAATGGAAAACCTTTGTGCCTTAGTGTCTTTGTGGTGAAAATATGATTAATGGAAAACCTTTGCGCATTAGTGTCTTCGTGGTTAAAATATGATTAATGGAAAATCTTTGTGTCTTAGTGTCTTCGTGGTGAAAATATGATTAATGGAAAACCTTTGTGCTTTAGTGTCTTTGTGGTGAAAATATGATCTACGGCATTGGAATCGACAACATCGAAGTGAATAGAGTGAAAAAGCAGCTTGATGAAGACAACGGTTTTAAAGAGAAAATATTCACCTTAAATGAAATAAAATATTGTGAGTCGAAGGCTAATAGATCTTTTAATTATGCAGCTCGTTTTGCTGCTAAAGAAGCGTTCTTTAAAGCGCTTGGAACCGGATGGCGGGACGGAATGGCATTTAATGAAATAGAAGTGAACAACGACGATCTTGGCACACCGGAGATACTTTTATATGGTAAAACAAAAACATATGTTGAACAAAAAAAGCTGAAAAATATTCAGGTTTCATTGTCGCACATAAAAGAATTTGCGACAGCATTTGTAATAATAGAAAAATAAAAAATATCAGGAGAAAAAAATGTCACACATTGGCTCTTACGAAGAAAGAATTAAGAACTTTGACTGGTCGATTTCCGAAAAGGAACTTGGCTATAAAGACGGAGATGACCTGAACATCGGCTGGTATTGTTCCGACCGGATCTGTGAGATGGGAAAAGCAGATAAACTTGCTCTCAACTGGGAAGGTCTGGGTGGCGTGGAAAAGAAATATACTTTTGATGATGTCCGCATAAACAGCAACAAGATCGGTGCTTTCCTGCGAAGTCTGGGAATAAAAAACGAAGACAGGGTTTGCCTTTTTATGGATAAAATTCCTGAACTTTATATTGGATTTCTGGGAGTTCTGAAGATCGGTGCTATTGCTCAACCGCTTTTTAGTGCATTCGGAGATGAATCGCTGCACGTAAGATTGGATAATGCACAAACAACTGCCATCCTTACACAAAGAAAACATGTGGGAAAAGTTCGTAAACTTATTGAAAAAAGCCCGTATCTAAAACATATTATCATCGTAGATCATGATGGAAAGAAACCATTAAAAGAGAGAGAATTAACCTTTGATATGGAAACCTACGAAGAACCGAAAGATTTTAAGGTTTTCCCGACCAAAGCAGAATCCGCTTCAGTTCTTCATTACACTTCTGGAACTACCGGACAGCCCAAAGGCGTGAAACATGTTCATTATTCTCTCATCTCGCAATACCTTTCAACCAAGTGGGTTCTTGATCTTCAGGAAGATGATATTTATTGGTGTACTGCAGATCCCGGCTGGGTTACGGGAACTTCTTATGGAATTATCGGTCCCTGGAGTATGGGAATTACTCAATGCGTTCTGGATACCGGATTTTCCGCATCTTCGTGGTACAAGTTTATCCAGAAACATAAAATTACTATGTGGTATTCCGCTCCCACAGCCATTCGTTCTTTGATGAAAGCCGGAGATGATGTTATCAAAGAATATGATCTTTCTTCTCTTCGTCATCTGGCAAGTGTGGGTGAACCGCTTAATGCGGAAGCTGTAATCTGGTCTGGGAAAGTATTTGGTCATCAATTCCTTGATACTTACTGGCAGACGGAAACCGGCTCGATGATGCTGACGAATTTCCCTGGTATGAAGATCAAGCCCGGTTCGATGGGAAAACCATTCCCGGGAATCACAGCAACTATTCTCGACTCAAAAACTTTTGAACCCATAATGGAAACCGGAAAAATCGGTCTTATCGGTTTCAAACCCGGCTGGCCTGCAATGATGAGGACTTATTGGAATAATGAAGAAACATATAAATCAAAGTTCAAAAACGGCTGGTATCTGCCCGGTGATAGATCGACTATCGATAAAGACGGTTATTTCTGGTTTGTAGGTCGAGATGATGATGTTATCAATACCGGCGGACATCTCGTGAGTCCGTTCGAAGTGGAATCTGCACTTCTGGAACACGAAGCGATTGCCGAATCTGCTGTAGTGGCAAAACCGGATGAAGTAAATATGGAAGTTGTAAAAGCTTTTGTAACACTTAATTCCGGCTATGAAATAGATGATATGCTGGAACTTAATATAATGAATTTCATCAGGAAGAAACTTTCACCGCTGGCAATGCCGCAGGAGATCGAATATGTGAAATCACTTCCCAAAACAAGAAGCGGTAAAATTATGAGAAGACTTCTGCATGCCAAAGAATGGGGAGAAGAGATCGGCGATACTTCCGGCTTGGATGATGATGAGTAAAGTATTACCACCAAGTCACTAAGACACTAAGTTTTTTTCTTTGTGACTTTGTGTCTTTGTGGTTAAGTTTTTCAAATAAAATAAAAAAGGAGAAAAAAATGGAAGAAATGAAAGATGTAATTTTAGAATATGTTATCGAGGAATACCTCGAAGACGAAGATGAAGAATTAACTTACGATACACCACTCATTTCCGGCGGGATCGTGGATTCATTCTCGATGGTTTCACTCAAGAGATTCCTGGAAGCAAAATACAAAATTTCCATTCCGGATGAAAAGGCTTCACCGGAAGCGTTCGATTCAGTTAATAAGATCGTAGAATTAGTAAAAGAATTTGTTGGGTAAATTAAAGGGAGTAAATTATGGGCTACAGTGATAAAGTGCGAGCTATCTACCAGGATCAGATCAAAGGTATTCAGGATGCTGGTATCTTTAAGCAGGAAAGATTCATTCATTCTGCTCAGGCTGCTGATATCGAAGTTGAATATCCTACCGGATCTTCAATAAAAAAAGTTATTAATATGTGCGCAAACAATTATTTGGGACTTTCCAGTCATCCCGAAGTTATCAAAGCTGCACATGAAGGACTCGATTCTCGCGGATACGGAATGTCTTCCGTTCGCTTTATTTGCGGAACTCAGGATATTCATAATGAACTGGAGAAGAAAGTTACGGAATTTTTGGGAACAGAGGATACAATTCTTTTCCCGAGCTGTATGGATGCAAATGCCGGAGTATTTGAAGCTATTCTTACAGATGAAGATGTGATGATCTCCGACCGTCTGGTTCATGCTTCGATTATTGATGGAATCCGCCTTTGCAGTGCGATGCATGATACTTTCAAACATTCCAATATGGACCATCTTGAAAAGAAACTTATTCTTCATGCAGATAAAAGATTGAAAGTTGTGATTACTGACGGCGTTTTCAGTATGGACGGTGATACAGCTAAACTCGATGAAATGGTTACGCTCTGTGATAAATACGATGCCATGCTTTTTGTGGATGATTCCCATTCCTCCGGATTTATAGGGAAAACCGGAAGAGGAACTCACGAACATTGCGGCGTTTTTGGAAAGATAGATATTATTACAACTACATTTGGAAAAGCCCTTGGTGGTGCTTCAGGCGGCTGTGTTTCCGGCAGAAAAGAACTCGTGGAAATGTGCCGTCAGAAAGCAAGACCATATCTTTTCTCAAACACGATTGCACCGGTTGTAGTTTCAGGAGTTCTTAAAGTTCTGGATATTCTTTCTAAAAGCACAGAAAGAAGAGATAAATTGGAAGCAAATACAAAATACTGGCGTAAAGGTTTAACCGAAGCAGGATTCGTTCTTCAGCCCGGAGATACACCCATCGTTCCTGTAATGCTTTTCAATGCCAAACTTTCACAGGATTTCTCAAAAGATTTATATGATGAAGGAATCTATGCTATCGGTTTCTTCTTTCCTGTTGTTCCCAACGGCAAAGCCAGGATAAGAACGCAGATCTCTGCCGGACACGAAATTCACCATCTGGATAAAGCTCTGGAAGCTTTCATCAAAGTAGGAAAGAAATACGACATTCTGGGTAAAACAAAACAAGAGATAATTGAGATGTACGGACTATAACTACCTTTTGGGAAAAAATAGTAGGATAATCAATAACCCACTCCTTTAGAGGCTGTGTGAAAAGTCGAAACAAGGCTAAAAT
>JAUVLE010000022.1 GCA_030595905.1 Candidatus Cloacimonadota bacterium
GGGGCAATTACATCCATTACGAAATCAGCAGAATTCAAATTTTCTTTTCTTGTAATAATGTGTTTCATCAATACTCTCCTTTTTAAATTTATTTTAATATTCTAATATTTATATATACAAATATTACGATATTTGTGACCAAAAAAATTTACTCTTCTATAAGTTTAATCAATTTAATTACAAATTCATTTACTACTTTATAACATATCGTTGTTCCTTCCCTTCTTCTTTCTGTGATTCCAGCTTCCATAATCGTTTTTAAATGCTGAGAGATTGTAGATTGAGGTAACTTCATTCTTTCTTGACACTCTGAAACGCTACAGTCATTATGATATAATCCAATCACAATATTTAACCTATCCGAATGTGATAACGCTTTTAATATTTTACTAATATTCTCATTATTTTTCATAATTCTAATAATTTATTTTTATTCCAAATTTATAAAATAACTTTTTAAAATTTATATTTTCAAAGAATCATTAATTAATTTCACTATAATATAAATAGTTTAACTACCAATGTCAACTACAAATTTATTCCATAAGGGTTTGTAATATACTCTCGCAAAAGTTTCACTTCTGCTTCAGATTGTTCAAGCACTTCCTTCATCACATCACCGATAGAGACTAAACCAATCAAATTTTCTTTGTCAATAATCGGGAGATGACGAATTTTTTTATTTATCATCACTCGCATAGCATAGGAAAGTGTGTCATCGGCAGTTCCGATAATTAGATTTTCTTGAGAGGTCATCACTTCAGAAATTTTGATTTTGTGATTGTCCTTCCCGTTATCCAAACATTTGAATAAAATGTCCCGTTCTGTTATAATACCTTCAAGTTTTTTGTTTTCGCTCATAACAAGAAGTGAACCGATTTTGTGTTTATTCAATAATTTAATTGCTTCAGATACTGTTTTTCTGGAATCAATTTTTATGATTTCCTTGCTCTTATGTTCTAATAATTCTTTTAATTTCATTTTTACGCCCTCTATAATATTTCTGTTTATTAATCATTTATCTGCATTTTTCCAAATTATAATTTTGTTCTTATTGATTCTGAATAATAAGCTAAATTTGTTCTAATTATTTAACCTCTTCTGTATTTTGTTAACATGTGCTTTTTCCTGTTTCCTCAAAAGTTCAAAAAGATCTAAAACATCTTCAGTCATAGCTGTCAAAGTCAGCAACATTTTATAAGTTTGTTCGGTATCAATTTCTCTTTGTAAGGCTACTTCTAAAACATTTTTAGCTGTAAATTCCCTTTCAATATTCGCAGTATCTACGATTTTATTAAAGATATCAACCTTCATTGCAATAGGTTCATTTGGATATTTGTTGTCTAAATTTACTTTTTCCCGCAAACTTTCCAAATAATTAAAATGATCCTTTTCCTCATAGGATAGTTTTATAAGTAAATTTTTTACCTCACCATCATTAACTAGTTCAATAGCACTTGAATAAAAATTACTACTTTCCAATTCAATCTTTTCTGCATATTCAATGATTTTATCCAAAGTTAGTTCTCTCATTATTCCTCCGTCAAATTTTTATGAATTTTCCTAAATTATGTTTTACTATCACTTTTATCATAATTCCATTACATGTTTTTTGAGATATAATCATCGATTGCTTTAGCAGCAACGTGACCATTAGCAATTCCGTGAATCACATCGGGACCTTGAATTATATCTCCACCCACAAATAGCCATTTCAGATCAGATTGGAAATTTTCGTTAACTTGAACTCTTCCTCGTGGTCCTAATTTCAAACTAGATTTAATATCTTCAGAAAGATAAGATAGATCCATTCCCTGTCCAATTGATTCAACTACCATCTCCCCTGCAAAGAACTTTTTCTGATTTTGATCAAATTTCGGATTGAATCTACCTTCATTATCAAATACAGAAGTACATTTTACAACATGCAGTCCTTTGATTTTTCCATTCTTAATTTCAATTTCTTTGGGTCCCCAACCAGGATTGATAATAGCTTTTTCTTCACGAGCTCCAACAACTTCTTCGCGATCTGCCGGCATAATATCCTCTGATTCTAACGAGGTGGTGATAATTTGAACCTTGCCGTATTTTTGGTTTTGTAATCTTGCCAGAGTTCTGGTAATATCCATAGCCACATTTCCCCCACCGATAACTATAATTGTTTCAGCAACATCAATTTCATTTCCGAGAGAAACTTCACGTAGTAAATCAGTTGCGAAATATACACGTTTGTTATCCACTCCGGGAATTTTTGTACTTCTACCAAGATGAAGACCTGTTCCGGCAAATACTGCATCGTAATCGTTATGCAATTCATCAAGAGAGACATCTTTTCCAATTTTTGTATTAAATTGAATTTCCACACCAAGTGCTTTGATATAGTCGATATCCTCTTCGATCTTATCATAAGGAAGACGATATTCTGGAATTCCATATCTTGTCATACCACCAGCATCCGGTAATGCTTCAAAAATCTTGATCTTATATCCTAAAATAGCGAGATAATATGCAGCAGATAAGCCAGCTGGTCCTGCTCCAATGATGGCAACTTTTTTATTCAAAATAGGATCAGCGAGATGCTCTGTTCCCAGAACTTCTTTATATCTTTCTGGCGAAATCTGATCTGCAATATATCTTTTTAGCCATCTGATAGCCAAAGGTTCTCCCTGGTTTTGCAAAGCACAGGCAGTTTCGCAATTGTGAGTACAAATACGTCCGCAAATTTCTGGTAACGGATTCGTCTCATACAAAATTCTAAAAGCATTTTCTATATCATCGTCTCGAATGGCAGCAATATAAGCTGGAATATCCATATGAGCCGGACACGTAGCAGTACAAATTCCACATTCCAAGCACCTATCAGCCTCAGCCATTGCCTGTTCTTTATTGTAACCTTTAATAATTTCTATAAATGATTTATCACGATCTTTCGGCTCAAATTCAAGCATTTCTGCTCTATCATAATTGATTAATTGTATATCTTCCGAACGCTTATAACCTTTCTTTTCTTCTTGCCATTTTGTTTCGTCAGCTCCTGGAATAAATCTATATTCTTCAGGATCATCTGTTACCCAAGTATATTCATTTGACATTGTGAGTGAACCGGTTGGGCAGACATCGACACAAAGAGCACACCAACAACAACGACCATAATCGATTTTGGGACGCAATCCACTATCCCCATCTTTTGTCTCTTGACCTTCAACAGGGACAAGATCGATGGCATTATTTTGACAAATTTCTTCACAGCTTCCACAACCGATACATTTATCAAAATCGTTTTTGTGAAATCCACGATAATTTTCTGCACCAGGCCTATCATTGATTGGTTCTTTGATTGTCCAAGGTTTTTTTACCGCTCTTTTCCATACACTAAATGGTGATAATATATCTTTTAAATTCATTTCTTACCTCTCTATTTCTGGTGGACATGTGTGTAATGAAACCATCAATGCTGCCAAATCAGAAATACTAATATTTACTGCTAATTTTTCTAAAACTGAAATTGCGTGAGTATAACTCGCGCCCCTTAAAAACACACGTCTTGGATATTTCGTTCCATCTGATACCATATAGAATCCGTGTTCACCACGAGTCGATTCTGCTTTCATATAAGTTTGACCTGCTGGAATTTTCCAATGTAAAACATTCGGAAGTTTTGTTTGAATTTCTCCAGTTTCTGGTATTTTACCTAATATTTGAGAAATTAAATCTAAACTTTGATGCATTTCCTGATATCTCAATTCTGCTCTTGCATAAGCATCACCAACTGTTGAAGTTAGCATTTTAATATCTAACTCTCCATATTTCAAATAAGGATTATTCATACGAACATCATATTCTTTTCCGCTTGCTCGAGCATTTGGTCCAACAATTCCATATTCATCAACTATTTCCGGTGTAATAATTCCCAATCCTTTCAATCTTGATTTTACTATTGCATTATTGAAAAAAGTTTCTTCAACATTATATAACAGTTTTCGAGTTTTGAGGATCAAATCTCTGGTTTTTTCTTTAAATCCTGCCGGAAGATTTTTCCTTACTCCACCGGGAATCATATACATGTGATAAACTCTTCCACCTGTCATCTCTTCAAAAAGGTCCAACCAAAAATCACGCATTCCTATAGTCCATTGCCCAATAGCTCCCAATCCAAGTGCACTGGCTTGACCACCAATCCACATCAAGAAACTACCAATACGAGACATTTCGAGATTAAGTGTTCTAAGCCATTGTGCTTTTTCAGGAATTTCTATTCCAGCCAATTCTTCGACAGCCGCTGAATAACAATATTCATTTGTATCTGGTTCCGGAACACAAATTCTACATACGATTGTAAAACCTTGAATATAACTTCTTCTTTCAAGAAGTTTTTCAAAGCCACGATGCAAATAACCAACATGCGTTTTCGCTTTCATAATTTCATCACCATTTATGATGAGTTCAACGGACATGTTTCCAGTTACTCCTGGATGCTGAGGACCTTGCCAAATCTTTGTAAATTTATGCGAATCAAGATCGATAACCGCTTTACCATTTTCCATTTTAGGATATTTTGATCTATCAGCTTTATAATTTTTGTATTTACTTTTTGAAATATCAGTCATCTTCCCTCCTAATTTTGGGGGGTTCAACAAAATTTTTATATAATTTTTCTTTCATATATTCTTTTGGATCGTTTGTTGATCTTCCTGGCCTTTGATAGAATGTTTTTTCTGAATATTCTTTCGTATCAAAATCCCTTCTCATAGGTGGAATTTCTTCCCATCCTTCCAGAACAAATGATTCATCAACTCGTGGAGAACCTGGAAAATTAATTCCAAACAACTCATGTAATTCGCGTTGATATTGCCAAGCATGTGCCCAAAGTTTATGTATAGAAGTCATCTCCGATTTTTCTCTATCAATGATGACTTTTATTCCAAAATTAACTTTGATATCATAATTATACAACATATAAGTTAATTGAAACATATTATATTTATCGTAATCAACCGCTTGCAAAAATGCTAAATGAGTAAATCCTTCCTGCTCTTTCAGATACGAAAGAAGAAAAATAATGTGTTCTTCTTTCACATTAATAAAATAAAGATCGTCTCGTTGTTTTAAAGACACAATCTCAATTTTCTCTTTTATTCTATTTATAATTTTTTTCATTTATTCTCCTACCAGTTAAAGTCAGGCATATTCCAATCTTTGATAACTCGTTTTTGATTTTTTTTATACCAATCGAAATTTTCTGCATATTTATTCATTCCATCACATTCACCAGCTTTAATTTTTTCTTTTAATTTGTTGAATCCGGCAATGAGAGATTCCGGTCTCGGCATACAACCTGCAATATAAACATCTACTGGGATATAATGATCAATTCTATTTATAGTGTTGTAACTATCGTAATACATTCCACCGTTTATTGTGCAACTTCCCAAAGCAATCACAAATTTCGGACCTTGCATTTGTTCATAACTACGCACAATCCTCTTTACAGTTTTCATTGAGGCATACCCGCCAATAATAAAAACACTTGATTGTCTCGGAGTTGGTCTCGGAGCAATTCCATAACGAAAAACATCGTATCTTGATGTCATCAATGGTCTTAATTCAATAGCTCCACAACCGGTTCCAAAACCAAGAAACCATAAAGATTCTGCACGAGCCCAATTAAGAAATTTCTCAAGATACTTATTTAATGGAGTTACAGAGGTTGGACGCACGTCACTAAAAAGAGACCGCTCTTTTTCAGGTAAACCTTCATTTGCTAATTTCATTTCTTTTTCAATTTTTTTTATATTTTTTTTATCCAAAATTCCTCCTTAAAAATATACAATGAAAATTATTGAAATAATTCCGATAATAGTTGGCCATTTCAAGAAAAATCTAAAAGATTGTTCCGGTCGAAAACGAGGGAAAGCTGCACCAACTATTACAGAAACGAGATATATGAAAAATGTTTTCACGATCATTATAAGAAGATTAGTTGCACCACCAAAAAACAAATTCATAAAAAGCACTAATTTTGCGGCTGTAAATAAACCTCTATTAGTTTGTAGTATCGCCAAAAAACTACTGTTCATCTCGACTGGAGGACCAATTGGAATTTCTTGAGGAGCTAGCACAAGGCTAAATGGTGAATGCATATTCATTCCCAATAATGAAATCATTGCAGCAATTACTGCAAAAGGATTTGTAAATAGTGTCCAATTTAATATACTGCCTTGCTGAGCCGCTACAATTGTTGTAATATTGAGTGAATCATATTGAATTGCAACCGCTATTACTGCAAGTGAGAATGGTAATTCAAATGTTGACATTTGAGATAATCCACGTGCAATTCCAAGTGGAGAATATGGGTGTCCGCCTTCACCTGCTCCGAGTGCCATTCCCAATTGTCCGAAGAAAATAAAATACATCACAAGAAGTAAATCTCCTGCCATCGAGAAATTTGCAAAAACAACTGAGCCGTAAATTACCGGAATAAACAAATAAGTCCCAAGTCCACCAGCGAAACGAAATACTGGTCCCAAATAGAACATGATTCCATGAGATATTGATACGCGTTTCCCGTGTGTTTTAATAATATCAATAAATGGCTGCCAGACCGGAGGACCGAATCTTCCATGCACTCTTGCATAGATTTTCTGGACAACTCCTCCAAGTGTAAGTCCATATACTGTTGCCACAATTACCGAAATAACCGCATAAAGAATTTTAATCATAATATCCATATTACACTCCCATAATGAAATAGATTACTACAATATACAAAATGATATGTAGAATATATGTTTGACCATTTCCGGTGTAAATCTGTCGAAATAATCCTGATAATGAATGTGCCCATTCATTTGTCTCATGCCAAAAATTCCATATTCTCGGTTTTCCCCACCCGCCGAGAGCTTTTCTATAATGAGCAAACATATTATAAGCGATGTGAGTTGTTTGAGGAGATTCCGGTCTTTCGGCAGCATAAACAATATTGAATTGCTTAACTGTTTGAGTTCTGCCGTTAAGCAATACTAATATTATCAACGGAACAACAAAAATTCCCATTGTTACGAACATGATCATATTTCCATTCCAATTTCCTAAACTGCTTGTTATATTGTATCCATCTACAATTATTGATGAATTGAAATAATTTCCGACGATTGAATTCAATGGTTGTATTATCAAGTTTGGATACATTGAAATTGCCATAATTCCAACCATAAAAATCACTTGTGGAATCAAAAACCAAATTGGTGCTTCCTTGACATTTTGATGTTCATATTTTAATTGTCCTAAGAATATTGTATGTATCAATCTGTATAAATATAGAAAACTGACCGCACTTGCGAAAAATAATACTCCGGCTTGTAAATACCAACCTCGTTCGATAAATGAGGAATAAATTAGCCATTTTGCCCCAAATCCCGATAATGGTGGCACGCCGGAAACTGCAATAATACCAATCAATACACTTATAAAAGAGAGCGGCATTTTCTTAATCAATCCGCCCATTTCATACATTGTTCTGGTATGTGTGCGATAATAAACTCCAGCAATGGCAATAAATAAAGCAGATTTAAACATCATATGATTGAAAGAAAGATACAATGCTGAGAGCCAACCGAGATGACTTAAAATAGCAATTGATGCAACAATATATCCGACTTGACTCATACTGGAATACGCCAATAATCTTTTTGCGTCTTCCTGAAATGAGGCTAAAAATGCTCCAACTATAGCAGTTAGCACACCAATCCAGCCAATCCAATAGAACATATCAAATGCCGGAACATGATTAATATATGAAATCCCAACCATAAATAAACCGAAGACACCCGCCTTTAATAAAATTGCAGATATAAATGGCGATACATCTGATTCTGCTTCTGCATGAGCTTCCGGCAACCAAATATGAACTCCCAGCGAACCTGATTTTATCATGAACCCGATTGCTAATAACACGGTTACTAATATTGGTAAATTAATATTGGAAATGGCTATTATCAAGGCTGAATTTGAAGTTAAATTTGGAGCCAAACTAAATCCAATCATCATTAAATAAGCACCTGCTGTTGAAAATATTATATACAACAGTGAAGCTTTCTGTGCTTTTTTTCCTCTCAAGATCAAGACGAATGACGAGATTGTCATAAATTCCCAAGCTAAGAAAAATTCCAAATAACTTTTTGCAATGAGTAAATTCCCAAAAGAAAATATCATCATTAATAGAAAGCCATAAAATCCTTTATTGATATTTTTTCTGTTTAAGGTTGCAATTATATTTATTGCACTTCCAACTATGAAAATAATCCCGAAGAAAAGTTGCAAATTACTTTCGAATGGATAAAGAAAATATCCATAAATTCCAACTGCAATAAGAGATAAAAATCCTTTAATTTTTGATGGAATGAAATCTAAGAAATACAAAACGACAACAGCAATTAATGGCAAAAATTGAAACCAATTAAAATCATAAAAATATTTCATTATTACTACAGAAATGGTCAATGTAATTCCAACAAAAATTGTTGTGGAAAAATATTTACTGAATTCAAAAGAGATCTTTGGATTTTCAGACGGAACTTCACCTTTCACAGCAATCGTAAACCATCTGAAAAGAAAAACAATTTCAAAAAGAGAACCCAATAATATTCCACCAACAACAAAAAACATTTTTCCGTGAACTAATAGTTTGATAAATTCCCATTTTGCCCAAAACCCGGGAAATGGTGGAATACCGGAAAGTGCAAATAATAAAAGACCGAATAATATTAATAAAAATTTATTCTCTTTTAAAATTCCCCAATCCTTTATTTTTTCTTTTTTTACAATTCCTGTTATCCAAAAAAGTCCTGCTTTTGCGATAAGGTGATTAGTAAAAAATCCACCCACGATCAAATAAATTAATTTATTTGGTGAATGAATCGTATAAATTATACTTGCTACTAATAATCCCATTTGACCTATAGAAGAATATCCCAATAATCTTTTTGCATTTGTTTGTTTCAAGCCCATTAAGTTTGAGAAAAAGAAAGTTACTACTCCGGCAATTCCAAATATATTCAAAAGGTTCTGCGGAAGTAACGGCATTATTTTATAGAACACAAAAATTATCGCTGCTGAATTTACAACTGCAATTACAGAAGTGATTCCAGAATTGACTGATTCATAAACGTCCAAAGCCCAGCCATTTGCCGGAAACGGTTTCAACTCTATAAAAACCGCTATCGATAAAAGAAAGATTGCAATCAAACCATAATTGGTAAAATCGCTTGGATTAATAAAATCTAAATTTAGATTCCCAGTGAAATAATAAACAAAAACTACACCAAGTAAAAAGAATGTAGATGCAACCCCACCTGCGATCATATATTTGAATCCAGCTGAAAGCGATTTTTTATTTTTAGTTAATATTGTGAGAGCAAAAGTAGAAATTGAAAGAATTTCCAAAAACACAAACATATTAAAAAGATCTCGTGTCATCACTAATCCATTAACACCCATTATCAAAATCAGATATAAAACTAATGAAGAAATGTTACTCTCTTTGAATTTTTTAATTAGATAAATTGCAGCTAACAAGCCAGTCAAGTTTGCAAACAATAACACAAAAGCTTCTTGTATTCCTAATTGTAAATTGATAGATAAGGGCGCACTGAAACCTGCTGTATTAATTGTCAAAGTGGAAACACCAAGAACCGTAAATCGATAAAACCAATCGGCAATCACAAATACATTGAATGTTAAAACACTATAAAAGACAATTAGAGATAACTTCCTTCCACTTTTATCAAAAATGGATAGAAGAAATCCGGCTGCAAGTGATAGAATAATTATATAAATTGGATTTACCATTTTAACTCCTGATAGTCATCTATTGAAAGTGATTGTCTTTTTTTGTAAAGCTCTACTACAAAACTAAGCATCAAAGCAGTTACTGCCAGACCAATTACAATTGCTGTCAAAACCAACGCAGATGGAATTGGATCTACCACTTGCTGAACTGCTTTTGATATATCTACAGCACTGTTAAGAATTGGTGCAGTTCTATTTCGTAAATAACCGATAGAAACAATGATGATGTGAGTTCCCGTATCAGCGATTGAGAAACCAATTACGATCTTTATCAAATTCTTCTGAGATAACATTCCATAAATTCCTATAAGTAAGAGAGCGAAGCCTAAAATTAATGCAACTATCATTATTCACCTCTCATTGTATCTAAAATATTTGTTAATTCAGAACCAACTTTCAAACCAATCAAAGAATAAATAATTGGTATTGTACCGGCACTGAATAAAGTTCCATATTCACCAAGTGGTATTATTTTTGAATTTAAAAATCCGACTGTTAAAACCAATCCGATAATTCCAATCACAACATAAAACGCACCCGAAAAAGATTCAACAACTTGCAAAATAGTATGATTAAATTTCATATTTACATCAGATAAAAGCAGTAAAAGAAATGCAGTTGCAATTATTACACCGCCTTGAAATCCTCCACCCGGCGTAAGATGACCGTGTGTAAAAATGTAAACTCCAAGTAAAACAATCAATGCCACTAAAAATGAAGATGCAGTTTGTAAAATTTCCGACGCAACCCTTTTCTTACTTTTTTTATTTTTCTTTTTCAATAAAAATCCAATCCCAGCAGTTGCTAAAAATAAAACTGTTACTTCACCAAGA
Organism: Candidatus Cloacimonadota bacterium; assembly: GCA_030595905.1. Lineage (GTDB taxonomy): Bacteria > Cloacimonadota > Cloacimonadia > Cloacimonadales > TCS61 > JACNIV01. The sequence goes on from JAUVLE010000022.1 coordinate 10,680, forward strand.
GTATCAAGGCCACGATAAGTTACAATTACAGAAGTTACTACATTTTGTGAATTTAATTCATCAACCGATCCTCTTACATATTTTGATGCCAATTCACTTAAATTCTGAGAAAATTCAAAATTAGTAATTAATGGTAAAAAAACTATAAACAAACCTAACATAGCAAAAATAATTAATATTTTTTTAATCATCTTTATTCTCCTTCCGCACTCTATTCAATGCGTAAAGAAAAATAATTGTTGTAAGTCCGGAGCCGATAGATGCTTCTGTCATAGCAACATCAGGTGACCCTAAAATGAGATATATCACGCTTGCCAACAAACTGATTGCTCCAGCTGTAATAATTGCTGCAAGTAAATTTTTCAAATGTAAAGCAACAATACCTGCAACTATCATTATAATTCCTAAAACTATTATTATTGTTACGGAGATCATTTTTCTTCTCCTTTATTTTCAATATTATCTTTTTCCAAATCATCTTTCATAGTTTTATCCGTAAGTTTTATTCCTGCAAAATGAGATGCGCGAGCTAATGCATTTGACGAAACAGGATTTGTGAATATCACAAATAAAATTAAAACTACAATTTTCCCGAAACATCCACATTCTAAATGACCAATAGAAATTCCAAATAGAAAAAGTATTGTTCCCAAAGTAGTTGCTTTTGTCCCTGCTTGCATTCTGTTATAAACATCGGGCATTCTAAAGATTCCTAATGCTCCCAAAAAGAGAAATAATGAACCTATCAAAGTAATAATTGCACCAAATAATTCCATTATATCCCCCTTTCTAAATAACGAGCGACAGCAACAATACCAATAAAACTTATCAGTGCATAAACCATTGCCACATCAAGATAAATGATCCTATTAGAAAAATATGCAATAAAAACTATTAACGAAATTGCAATGATGGTCATTCCATCCAATGCAACAGCTCTATCTGCAACAGTTGGTCCTAATACCATTCTTATAAAAGCCAAAGCGATACCAACTAATGCTATTATTGCAGAAATATTATAAATTATATTAGCCAAAGATTACCTCCAAATATTTTTCAAAATTTGATACAATTGATGTTGTTGCACCTTCAATATTTTTACTTGTAACATCAATCCAATGAATATAAAAATATTCGCCTTCCATTTCTACAGTCAAAGTCCCGGGTGTGAGAGTTATTGAATTTGCTAAAACAACTCTTCCAAGTGGACTTTTTAATTTTGTTTTCACCTTCACAATTCCGGGATTAATTGGCAATTTTGGAGTAATCACTCTGATTGCAACATCAATATTTGATTTTATAAGTTCTTTCAAAAACACAAAAAAGTAAATGATGGTGAATAGTATTGATTTTGGATTTAACTTTATATCTGATAAAACCGGCTGTAATGGAATTGTCATTAAAATAATAATAAACGATGCAATTATTCCAGTTGTTACTTCCTGAATATCAAGAGAAGTAAAAAGTATCCAAAAAAACATTAAAGTTAAAAACAAAAGAATTGAATGTTTTAGTTTCCTCATTAGCAGACCTTTTTTTTGTTATTTTTTTTCATTTTTATTTTCTCCACTATAATGTACATTTTTTCATACAATACGAAAGAACTTCAAGTTCTTTCGCAAGATCAATATTATGAATAAAAATATTATTCTTTTTGGGGGGCAAAATTACAGAAGTAAAATTTAGAATACCTTTTACGAATTTTGAATCTAAACTATCTACGATTTTCATTGTTTCGGAAACTGGAACTGTTAGTAAAACAATCTCAATCTTATTTTTTTTAATAAATTTATTAATTTTATCAATGGAATATATTTGTGTATCATTAATCATTTTTCCAATTTTGTCAGAATTGTTATCAAAGGCAGCTATGAAATTGAAATTTGCATTTTTTATTCTCGGATACTTTATTATTGCAGTTCCTAAATTCCCTGCACCAATGAGTACCACATTTTTTGTTTTATCTAAACCGAGAATTTTTCCAATTTGCTTAATCAGCTCATCAATATCGTATCCTTTTCCCTTTATACCATAAACACCAAAACGAGCCAAATCTTTTCTTATAATAGATGATTTCAATCCACATTTTGTAGAGATATTACTTGATTTTATTAATGTTTTTCCTTCTTGCTTAACATAGTTGAGACATCGCAGATAATCTGTTAATCTTCTTATTACAACTTCGGATATTTTTTCTTGAAAATTTTTCATTACTTCCATTTTATTGTCATTTACAACTTGTGAAAGTTATAACTTTCACAAGCGAATTACAAGTATTTTTTTGAAAATTTTTTATTTAATACTTGACATTAATTATATATTTAGGTATTTTAATACCGAAATATAAATATGTGAAAATTAAAGGAAAATAAAAATGTCAATGTTAATAAATATCTCAGAAGGATCGTCCCTCGCAATGCACGGTCTTGCTTTAATTGCAAATAAATCACCGAAAAGATTAAATGTAAAATATCTTGCGAAAGAACTCAATGCTTCCGGAGCACATCTTGCTAAAGTATTTCAACAGCTTTCAAAATCAGGACTTGTAAAATCATTGCGTGGTCCTAACGGAGGTTTTGTTTTGAATAAGTCAGCTGATAAAATATCTTTACTTGAAATACATGAAATTATAGATGGTAGAGTAGATATTGACACTTGTCCATTAGGCAAAAATAATTGTCCTTTCACAGGTTGCAATTTATGTGATGATTTAAACTCCATTTCAAAAAAAACCTATGATCTTTTTAAAAATATGAAATTGTCAAAATTTATTAATAGCGATGGGAAAAAATGATCTCACGCAAAAACACAAAAAATAAATATTTCATTAAAAGATAAATTGGTTCAAATTGATGGCGAATATGACGAAAACAAAATGATAAACGCAATTCAAAAATCAGGTTATTCAATCAAAAAAAGGAGAATAAATGAAAATTAGAAATTACAAAAAATTAGAAGTTGCAAAAAATCCACACGGAATTCAATCTACCAAAATGTATGACACAGATGATGCACTTATTACGCATCTTGTATTAAAAGCAGGTGAATCTTTGAAACCACACATCACACCTGTCGATGTTGCATTTTATGTGTTAGAAGGAAAACCCACTATTATGGTTGATAATGAAAAAATTCAAGTAACAAAAGACGACATAATCGAAAGTCCAAAAGATATTGTTCATTGCATCTATAATGACACAGATAATGATGTGCGTGTACTCGTAATGAAATTACCCAAGCCAACAACACAAACGAAAATATTATAATTATATGAATAATAATGATATTTTATTATTTAAATATTAAAAAATTAATTTGGAGAAAAAATGTCAAACTTAAGAATACGAAAATTACATGGAATAACACTACTATTTAGTATAACATTATTAATTTTATTTTCATCTGCATTTTCAGAAGAATTCACGACAAAAGATTATAAATTCTACGATTCAGCTACGGAAAAATCACTTTCATTAAATGAAATGACAGATAAGCTGGTTAATTATGATGTCGTTTTCTTTGGTGAATTTCATGATGATTCACTCATTCATTCTGTGGAAAGTAAAATTCTATCATTTCTTTATGCAAAGAAAAAAAACATGGCAATTTCAATGGAAATGTTTGAACGGAATGTGCAAAATGTTGTAGATAGTTTTCTTACAGACAATCTCAACGAAAAGAAATTTCTGAAAAATTCAAGAGCATGGCCAAATTATATGAGCAATTATAAAGATATAGTCGATTTCGCTAAAATAAATAATTTAGATGTGCTCGCAGCAAATGTTCCAAGAAGATATGCTTCATTAATTAGTAAAAAAGGTGAAGTTGCATTAAATACAATTCCTGAAAATGAGAGAGAATTTATTGCTAAAAAGTTAAAGGTTTTAGACAATGAATATAAAAAGAATTTCATTGAAACAATGATAGCAAATATGAAAGGAAACAATTCAAAACGAATGCCGATGATGATGAAAAATTTTGATAATATCTATGCTGCTCAGTGTTTGAAAGATGATACAATGGCTGAAAGTATTTCTATATATTTACAAAACAATCCGGAAACATTTATAATACATTTCAACGGAAATTTTCATAGTGAATATCATCTCGGAACTGCAAATAAACTAAAACTATTAAATAGTAATCTAAAAATCGCTGTAATTTCACCTATTTATTTTGATGATGGTAAAGAAATTCATTTTATTCCAGAAGCGAAAAACAGTGGTGATTTCTTATTAATTTTATATAGAAAAACACATTAAATAATTCAAAAAGTAAAAAGGGGAAAAATGGTAATAACAGGTAAAACAAAAATTAAAAACGCTTTGGAAAAATATCCGGAGTTAAAAGAAATACTAATAAGTTATTCGTCAAAATTCAAAAAACTAAACAATAAAATGATTTTCAATACTATTGCTAAATGGGCTTCGTTCAATGATGTTGCCAAAATTGGGAATATCTCAATTTGTGATCTGCTGCATACACTAAACAGAGCTATTGGTGAAGAAGAAAATCTTACGAAAAACTTTCCTGATTGTATAAAAGAAAATAAAATTGAAACAAAACAGGAAAGACCAAACTGGTATAAAGATGTCAAACAGTTTATTCATTTTGATGTACGCAATATTGATGGATATTTTTTCCCGGAAATTATCAGCAAATTAAACAAACTGGAAAAGGGACAGGCATTAACTGTAATAAATGATTTTGAACCAGTACCACTTATGAGAATGTTTGAAGAAAAGGGAAATAAATTTTTCGGTGAAATTGTCAACGGAACCGAATATCATCTTACAATACTCTATGAACAATCAAAATCCACTATTAATCCAAAAATCGACTGGAAAGAACAACTTGAATTTTTTCCTGAATTAAATGTAATTGGAATGTTGAAAGATCCATTTGAATTAATTGTAAAGAAAGCACAAACAATAGAATCAGGGCAAGGATTTGTATTGATACAGGCCTTCCAACCTACACCATTAATCAACTTATTAAAACAAATGGGATTTGAAACTTATACTCGACAAGAAGATAAATTAAAATTCAAAATCTATTTTTATAAACCAATATCACAAAATACAGCAATAAAAAAAGGGGAAAAAGTTCCTGTTGTTATTCAATCTGCAACACCTATCACCTACCCAATTATTATGAAAATGTTACAATCTAAAGAATTAATGTCAAAAATTGAAATTCAGGAATTGAAAGTTTGGGAAGAGACAGAAAAACACATGGCTTGGATTGTGAATGGTAAAGCAGATATTTCGTTTTCTGCTGCTGCCGCTGCTTCAAAACTTTATCTTGTCGGATCTGATATAAAAATGATGTCTGTCGATATATGGGACAATTTTTCGATATTAACAAGAGGTTACACAGCAAATAATTTTGGAGATTTAAAAGATCATAAAATTCACATGCCACTTTTTAAAGAAGCTCCACCTGCAGCTGTTACTAATTATTTAATGAAAAAAACCGGCTATGATCCTGTAGATTTTGATTTTTATTATGGAAAACCTTTTGGACGTCCAAAAATAATCATGAACGATTTTATTTCAGGCAAAGCAGACACAGTATTACTTCGTGAACCTGAATCCAGCTTTACCCTTTTCCATACAGGTAAAGATGCTCACAATTCCATTTCTTATAGTGATATTTGGAAAACAATAAATAATAACAATTTAAAATTACCAAATGCAGGTTTGATCTTTAAAGGTGAATTTCTTAATAGACATCCTAAAATAGCAGAATTATTTATCAAAGTTATGAAAGAGGCAATTGATTGGGTAAATAACAATAAAAAAGAATCCGCAAGAATGTCTTTTGATATTATGGGACAACCACCTGAAGCAATTGAATATTTTCTAAATCGTGCTCACTTTGAACATGTCCCTACTGCAGAAATTAAAGATCAACTGTTTGAATATATTAAAGTAGTTGACAAAAGAGCAGCAAAAGATATTAAAAAAATTAGTGGTTTGTTTTTGTAATAAATAGTATTTTCTTAAATTACTTTTTAAGATATTATCATAAATAAGAAATATATAAAAAGCAAATTTAAAAGCAAAAAGAAAAAGCCAACAATAAATTGTTGGCTTTTTTATTAAACTGTTGGTGGGGTAAAAACTCTTGCTGCCAACTCCTTATCAAACATACGCAAACCATTTCCCGAATTACCAATCAATTTCAGAGTATTTAAAATTTCATTGACATTGTCTTCCTCTTCAATCTGCTCGGTTACGAACCATTGTAAGAATATTTGACTTGCATGATCTCTTTCATTCATTGCCAGATCCATCAACTCATTAATTGATTTTGTGATAAATTCTTCATGCTTTAAAGTTTCTTCAAACATATTCTGGATATTTTCAAATTCAGAAGGCGGTTCTTCAATTACTTGTAATTTTACTTTTCCACCTCGTTCATTTATGTAATTATAAAGTTTCTGAGCATGTGAAATTTCCTCTTGAACTTGAATCTGAAACCAATTTGCAACCCCATTTAAACCAATGTGCTTTGCATGTGCAGAAAGCGATTGATATAGATATGCAGAATATGTTTCTTTATTAATTTGTTCATTAAAGGTATTTTCAATCTTTTTATTAAGCATATTTATTATCTCTTTTTTATTTTTAACTTTTCCATAATCCGTGAAGATTACAATATTCTCTCGCAGAAACCTTATCTGCTTTCAAATAAAATACCGCTTCCGGTTTATCATCCGGATTCAAAAACCGCCTGTAAACTTTACCATCAGCTAATAATTCTATCCACTGAATATAATGTTTTTCCATCATAGGATGTTCAGTGTTTTCACCTACTTTTACAGTTACTTTATCATCTTCTTTAATGATAAATGGAACATGTTTCTCTGTTGAAGAATCTTCTGACTTTTCTTCTAACAGATTCATTGGTTGACCACAACAAACAAGTTCTCCACCACCGACATTGATCAATTCAACAATATTTCCACAAATTTCACACTTATAAACTTCATTTAATTTTTCCATTTCAAACCCCTTATTTTACTTTTTTATGACAAAACCACCAATCATAGCATTCATAATCTTTTGATTTGTTTTTCCTTTCATTTGCTGCTTTAACATTAGAAGCAGGTGGTATTATAACATCATCTCCGATAAGTTCATTATTTGGCCAATCTGCAGGAGTAGCTACACCTTCTTTATCAACTATTTGAAGTGCTTTAACAGCTCGTAAAATTTCATCAAAATTTCTACCAATTTCTTGTGGATAATATAAAACTACTCGCGTTTTGCCTTTCGGATCAATGATAAATACAGCTCTAACAGTATTCGTTCCCTTTCCAGGATGCAACATTCCTAATTTCATAGCAATTGTATCGTTTCCGGCAATAATTGGAAATTTTATGTCAATATCCAAATTATCTTTTATCCAATCAATCCATTTAATATGAGAAAAAACCTGATCAATTGACATTCCAATCAATTCGCAACCAACTTTTTTGAATTCCTCATATCGATTTTGAAAAGCTACAAATTCTGTTGTGCATACTGGTGTAAAATCAGCCGGATGACTGAATAATACAAACCATTTACCTTTAAAATCTCCGGGAATATTCATTGGTCCCTGCGTTGTCTGAACTTTAAGCTCGGGAAAATCATCTCCCAATAACGGCATATTAATTCTTTTTTCTTCCATTTTCTTCTCCTTTTAAATATTTAATTCTCTTTGTAATTTAAACAATTTTACGACATGTTTTCTTTCTTCTTCAATAATTGCTTCAATCTTCTTGTTTTCACTTTTCTGCACCAAATTTTTCATTTCTTGAAAATACTGAATAGTATCCAATTCTTTTCCAATAGCAAACCGTAAAGCAGTTCTCATGTCATTTATTTTCGAAATATCATCATCGAATTTACTAAATGAAAAAACAATATTTTCTGTATATGCTTCAAGATATGCAAAATATTCTCTTGGATAACTTTCAGGTGGATTGTACTTTTCAAATTTTGATAACAGATTTTTAAATATTGCCTTATGTTCCACTTCCTCGTCTGCTAAAAAAGTAAACAATTCTTTTACCTTTTTATTGTCTAGTTTATCGGTCATTTTCCTGTAAAATTTTTCACCATTTTCTTCAATTCTTACAGCGAATTGATAAATCTCACTTGGGTTAAAAGAACTCATAATTTCCTCCTCTTAAATATCTAAACTTTTATGCTTTTCAAGAATCTCATCCGCTAAATTATCTAATGCACGAAAATCGTTTTCTTTAGGGAATCCTTTTACCATTACAGTAGATAATAATTCCACTTTTAAATTACCGAGCATTCCAACTATTTTCTCCACCATTTTTCCACCCCAGCCAAAAGAACCAATAACAGTAGCAAATTTAGCTTTGGGTTTCAACATATTTGCTAAAGCCGATGCATAAACAACAGATGGATGCGGACCTGTCAACACAGTCGGCGAAGCAATGACTATCGTACAAGCATCAACTAATTCAATCGCTAATTCACCAATATCTGTAACTGTTAGATTGAATGGTTTGACTTTGATACCTCTTTTTATTAATGCGTCTGTCAGATATTCCACCATTTTTTTTGTACTTCCGTGCATAGAAATGTATGGAATTACAACTTCATTTTTGACATTATCAGAAGTCCAATCCTTATAAGCTTCCAAAATAAATTTCGGTTTATCATAGACCTGACCGTGACTTGGTGCAATCATATCAATTTTAAGATTTTGTAGTTTTTCCAAATGTCCTGTAATATTTTTTCTAAACGGCATCATTATTTCTGCATAATAGCGTTTAGCAGACGCATAAACTTTTGCTTCATCTTTCACAAATAATTCACTTGATACGAAATGAGATCCAAGAAAATCGCATGGAAAAAGAATACTGTTTTCTTTTAGATAAGTTACCATCGTTTCAGGCCAGTGAACCCAAGGAGTAAGAAAAAATTGTAAAGTTTTATCTCCAAGTGATAATGTTTCTTCATCTTTGATAACAAAAAATTTGTCTTCTGAGATATTCAATAGATCAATCAACATTTTCTTACATTTTTCATTTGTTACAACTTTTGCTTCCGGATATTTTGCCAGAACATCTGGAATTCCACCTGAATGATCTTGTTCTGCATGATTTGAAATAATATAATCAATCTTGGTAATATTATGATTTTTAAGATTTTCAAATAGATCATTCAAAGTTTCGGGATCACCAGTATCTATTAAGGCGGTTTTTTCAGATCCTTCTACAAGATAAGAATTATATGTAGTACCGTCAGGCAATGGAATTAATTCATCAAAAAGTCGTCTATCCCAATGTTTAGAACCAACGGAAAAAACATTCCTTTTAAGTTTTTGTATTGCCATTTAATCCTCCAATTTTTCAAAATCTTCTTTTCCTACACCACAATCCGGACATACCCAATCATCAGGTAAATCTTCGAATGCTGTTCCGGCTTTTATACCATTTTCCGGATCGCCTTCTGCCGGATCATATACGTAACCACATACTGTGCATTCATACTTACTCATTTTACTCTCCTTTTGTTTTATTTCATTTACATGTTTATTTGTTTTTATAAATGTAGGTGCTGTTTTTGGTGATTTTCCTCTCAACACTTCCCTGTAATATTTATATGTAAGTGGTGTTTTATCATTCAATACTTTTGCCTCTATTGCCTCTCCAATAAAAACACAATGAGTTCCTACATCTACCGTATTGATCAATTTACATACAAGATACGCTACAGTATTTTCCGTAATTACAGGTATCTTTGTATCGGAAATGATATATTCTGTGTCCAAAAATTTATCTATGTTCTTACCACTTTTAAATCCAAATTTTCCAATAAATTTCATATCCGACTCTTCTGATAAAACAGAAACCGAAAAATAACCAGTATCTTTAATATATTTACAAGTCAAATTATTATTGTTAATTCCAGCTGTAAATAATGGTGGATCTGAACTTACTTGCATAACCGCATTTGCGATTTGGCCATTATATTTATCACCTAATTTAGATGAGATGATATACATTCCATATCCAACCTTAAAAAAAGTATTTAAATCCAACTTTAACTCCCGAATATTATTTTGTTAATTTTAATAATTTTCTCCAAGTAATTCAAAATATGATTGAGGATGCGCACATGCAGGACATACTTTTGGAGCTTCAGTTGCTTCATGTAAATATCCACAATTTCTACAACGCCATACTACCTTATCACCTTTTTTAAAAACTTCTTCATTTTCAATATTTTTCCATAATTTATTATAACGATTTTCATGTTGTTTTTCTGCCACTGCAATTGCTTCAAAAACATTGGCAATATTATCAAATCCCTCTTCTTTTGCAATTTCGGCAAATGATGGATACATTTCTGTCCATTCGTAATTTTCTCCAGCAGCTGATGCTTTCAAATTCGACATAGTATCACTAATAACTCCAGCTGGAAAAGTTCCTGTAATTTCTGCTTCACCACCTTGAAAAAATTTAAAAAGCCGTTTTGCATGTTCTTTTTCCTGATTTGCAGTTTCTGTAAAAATATCAGAAATTTGTATAAAACCATCTTTTTTTGCCTGACTGGCAAAATAAGTATAACGATTTCTTGCCTGTGATTCGCCTGCAAAAGCTGCCATTAAATTTTGTTCCGTTTTAGTTCCTTTTAAACCTTTCATCTCTATCTCCTTTTTTTACAAATTAATTATTTAATTTTTATAATTACCTTTCTCTAAACATTTTTTACAAATACCTTTAAAATAAACATGAACTTCATCAATTTT
>JAUVLE010000317.1 GCA_030595905.1 Candidatus Cloacimonadota bacterium
TTGCTCTTTTACATACACATAACGTGATTATTTGTGCTTGCTTCACATATAGTGGAATTGTTATAAATTCCAGCTTATAAAGATCTATTGTTTTTCTTCTGATTTGCAAATCAGATGAAAAACTTATTTATAGTTGACTCCATTTCCTAACCTTCGTTTTAAAGTCCTATAGATCATGTCCCGATATATCGAAATCCTTTCATTGGACCAGCTCTGGAATTCCGAACAAATGACAGAACAATGTTCTATCACTACATTAAACCCTTCGAAACAACTTAAGTCAAAATTATCCGGCATCTACCGGACAACTTAACTCAAGTTTCACAAATTTATTTTATAAGCAGCATTTTTTTAGTTTCGGAAAAATTCTTTCCAGCTTTCAACTGATAGAAATAAATCCCGGAAGGAACAGATTTGTTTGTTTGGTCTGTTCCGTCCCAAACAATTGAAGATTGATTATTGAATATTGAATATTGTCTAATCTTCTGCCCTTTGATGTTATAGATTTCTATCTCTGCGTCCTTTGCGTCTTTGCGAGAAATATTAAAATAAATCGTTGTGGACGGGTTGAATGGATTGGGGTAATTACTCAGCATAAAAGGCACATCCGGTATTCGTTCATCGATAGAGGAAAAATTCAACAGTTGTAGTGAATTATAAAGATTAAGCCTGCCGCCGGAAACGGTAATGCCATCGAGTGATGAAAGCACATCCACACCTTCCAGGATATACTGTTTGATAAGCAAAGCTGTTTCTGCCGGCTGCTGTTGATATTGAACCAGGAATTCTTCATCTGCCGCAGAAAGCAAAAGAGCTACAGCACCCGTCACGTGTGGAGTTGCCATCGAGGTGCCTGACTTATAACTATAGGAATTATTAGTATCCGTCGAATAGACACTCGTTCCCGGTGCTCCCAGATCGATGGTCGTCAATCCATAAGCTGCCGAGCTATTTTTTACATCCATATCAGTTGTATTTGTAACTGTAATCAGATGATCGCTATCGCAGGCAGTGGGCATATCACCGGTTTCATCTACATTCGCATTTATGTTCATTGTAGCAGCAGCACTTAAAATCCCAGCCATTCCCATAGAATCATACATTGCACTCCAGAGCGGATAATTTGCCGGATTCCCGTAGTTTATACCAAAAGAAGAATTCGTAGCAACCACAAAGGCACCGTGCTCTCCACCTGTTTCATTATATATACTGCGCATTTCCAGAACATATCCGTAAGCTTCCACAACAACAGATTCCGAATTTGAAGAACCAGCTACCGGCATCGTTTGCACATTCCAATTCACACCGCAAACCCCCAGCCCATTATTTCCGATAGCTGCTGCAATACCGGAAACATGCGATCCATGACTATCCGAAGGAATATTACCATTACTGTAATACGCATTCCATCCGTCATAATCGTCAATGTACCCGTTTTCATCATCATCGATTCCATTGCCCGGAATCTCATCATAGTTCTTCCAGAGTGCAAGATCATCATGAGCAAGATAGCATCCGCCATCCACGATCGCCACAACGATAGTATCGCCCAATACGGTTACTCCGCTTGTATTTGTATCCCAGGCTTCAGGAGCGTCGATGTCGGCACCTGCAAGCCCGCCTGTTTGACCGGTGTTATGCAATCCCCATTGCAAATCGAAAAAAGGATCGTCAGGATAGGTTTCACGCTTTTGCACATAATGATTGAATTGAGCTTTCTTCACGAATTTATGCTGCTTCATAGAAAGGAGAACTTCTTCATCTGACAGTCGATCTGCAGAAAAAGTAACCAGCCAGATATTCATCCTGCGGGTAAGAAGCTTCACAGGTTGAACTTCGATTCCATCCAAATCGAAGGAAATTAAATTTATGGCTTCCTGACTGCTGTTTCCCGTTTGTAACTGGACCATCATTTCATTTGGAATGTATTGTGATTCGTTTGCAAAAATAACTGTTACATAAATCATTAATCCCAGAATGATAAATATTTTTTTCATTTTTTACTCCTCCTTTTTTACTGTTCTCAAATGAGTTCTGCATAATTAGGCAGAACCCATACTGTTCTCAAGCTGGAATGACAGAACAATGTTCTATCACTACATTACTTTTGTCTTCGTTCAGCTTTGGAATGCTGAATAAAAGACAGAACAATGTTCTATCTACATCAAACCATTGAAAAGGTCAAGCAAGAAGTATTTACGCCAAAGCGTGTAAACCTCCGAAAGAAACCGTTTTCAAGGTTTTATTCAAAAAATAATTTCAATCCCACCGGACGATGATCGGAAATATTATTTTCGTATTCGCTCCAACCGCCATCAAGAAGTGCATCGATCCTCAAAGTTTGAATATCAGAATCTTCCAAATCAAATTCATCGAAAAGTTCAT
>JAUVLE010000206.1 GCA_030595905.1 Candidatus Cloacimonadota bacterium
CCACCAACTCCTAAGGGATAGCTGAATTGAAAATCAAAAAGGTCATCGGTAGCAGGAATGCCATGTGAGTGATTGGCTGCATTAGGATCACGATCATTGACAGGAATTTCCTGACGAACTTTTGCTCTGTCCGCTGCATAAAGGAAACATGTAAGTAAAGAAATGGTTATTAAGATTAAAAAAAGCTTTTTCATTAATTTCTCCTTGTTTTTTTTCTCTTTGGTTCACAAAATTTTCATTTAAAAAATCAGATTGCGATAGTAACAGATCAAGCATAATAACTGCGATAGTAACATTTTCTTTGATTTTGATATTAGCGATTTAAATTCTTTCATCTCATAATTTCTTCCGATAAATATATAATCCACTCAACATACTTTTGCATTTATTCTTATTCCGAATTATTTTGTCAAATCTTTTTATAGATAATATGAGATTTTCTTGAAATGAACGAAATACATATTTTGCAAAATTTAACTTGAAAGAGCATCTTCGATTTAAACCTTTGAAAGATGAAACTCTTTATTCATCATCCTCTTTAAACAAAAACACCTCTTCGTTTTCTTTCTGCATTCCCAGTTCCCGGGCTTTCTTCTCCCATGTTTTCATATCTTTTGCAAGTTTTTCATTCTCTTCACGAAGCCGTTGATTTTCTTTTTCCAGTGCTTCGATGTCTGCTTTCACAGCCTGTAATTGTTCTTTATATTCATATTTTTTATAAAAACTTGCACTATCAAAAAAAAGGATGTAAACTATAAGAAGAAAAATTATAGCTATAAAAACATATTTTTTGTTTTCGTTCTTTTTCATTTTTCCCACAAATCAATATTTCATAATTATCGTCTGCTTTTTTTCAAAATCTTCGTTCGTCAGTTCAATTTCATTTGAATCGACATTCCTGAGATCATCGATAAGTTTTAGATATTCATCTATTTTTGCAATTGGAAAATCCAGAACCATTGTTTTATAGTGCATGGGAAAAACTATCTTCGGATGTATCATATCCACTATTTTCCCGGCAGTTTTTGCATCGATCGTATAGAATCCTCCAATTGGAATAAACATTACATCGATCTTTCCCAGTTTTTTTACCATCTCGTTTGAAATGATATGACCCAGATCGCCACAATGAAGAAAAGTTTTTCCGGAAATAACAAATTTCATAAGAAGATTAGCTCCTCTTTCACTGCCTCCGGTTTCATCATGATACACTGGAAAAGTTTCGATCTTCACACCGGCAATATCAAATTCACCTTCTGTGTTCACAACTTTTGGGCTTCCTTTAATAAGTTGTATATTATTGTGATCAAAATGATCGTGAGAAGAAAGAACAATATCCGCAGTTTCATTCTCCGGCATTTTATAGCCGATATCCGTGAAAGGATCAGTTATTATACTAATTTTTTCATCCCGGATCTTCCACATACTGTGACCGAACCATTTTACCTTAATCATATTAACCTCCCCTTAATTTTCCCTATTTTATTATCAATTTTGCTAAAAAACTTTTCCTGATGTAAACTGCATTATACGGACAAAGCTCGTGACAGCACATACACTTAATGCATTTCTTATGATCGATCGTGGGAGATGTATCTCCATTTTTTATTTCCATAGCCTGAACGGGACAGCTCTCCACACATACATTACAGAGTTTACATTTTTCGTTAAAATCGGGATAATATCGAAATAACGAACGGAAAGCATTTTGCAGAAACGCAGGAGAATAGGCAAGTATTTTCACAAAAGTTTTTACTCCTTTTATTTTTACATCTTGGAAAGTAAAGTTTTCCCATTCTTTTGCAATTTCAATATCAGAAGATTTAATTTCATCTTCTCGAAGACAGCGAACGATATATTCGATTTCCTTTAGCTGGAATCCCATCATCCCGAAAGCAATATAGTCGAGTGCAGAAGCAGATTCGCCTGCAAACATCACTCCGAAATTTCGAGGTTTTCCGGCGGAAGGTCCTTCTCCTTCCATTCCCACTATTCCATCCATAATATTAAATGCGACCTTTTCTTTTACCACCGAATACAATTCCGTAAGAACTTGCGAGAATTTAATATGGTCGGGATAATTTTTGTGAAAATCAGATTTTTTTAGTCCCGGGATCGTTCCATAAAGATTTTTGACTGCACCCGTATAAAACACCAGACTGTGGGTTTTGTATTTACTTACATTTATAACGGCATCGGCATCCCAGAAATATTTTGAAGTATTGAACTCGATCGTTTTTCCTTTTTTAGAAACTACCTTTCCTCGATTGAAATTTACAAGTTCAATGTTATGTTTTTCAGCAAGTTCCTTTATCCCCGTTTCCTGCCAAACCCTCTGAACAGAGATCACTCCGCCGGGACTGTCTCCGATCGATACTTCTTTTTTGTTTTTTTTTAGAAGAGAGATCAATGCATCGAGAACTTTCGGGTGTGTGGTTACAGCTTTGTCGGGATGAAAAGCTCCCAGCAGATTCGGTTTGATAAGAATTTTCTTTTTTCCTTCCAGCTTTTCCAGGATAGGAAGTTTTTCCAGGAATCGATATATTTTATCAAAATCGTAACTCTCAATTCTCTCAATATAAACTTTCATTTAACCTAAAACCTCCAGCCATATACCAAGTACCCTAAACCAAATACCATAAACCCAATACCCTAAACCCAATACCCTAAACCTTATTTATTTAAACTGCTCCATACCGGAGAAATCACGATACGGATCAAAACTTTTCATAACATCGATATCCTCTTCGGAAAGATCATCCCGGATGATGCGATCTATCAATTCTCCCAGTCCCGGACCCAGCATAAATCCCTGACCACACATTCCCACGGCATTGATAAAATCGGGAATTTCTCTTGTTCTGCCAACTATCGGGAACCCGTCCGGAGTCATCGGGTATTGACCGCGCCAGGTTCTACGAATTTTCAGATTTGCAAGTTTTGGAAAAAGAGCTACCATTCTTTTTGCAACTTGAGGAAGAAAAACCGAAGTAGATTCACTGTCTGTTCCTACAACAGGCGGTTCCGGAGTAATGCAGAAGATCACCTGTCCTTCGTTGTTCTGATAGAAATAATAATTTGCAGAACCTTCTGCGGGACGCATATCAACGATCATCGGGTCAAAGAATCTTTGAACAGGTTCCGTGATCGCTCCTTCGTGAGAATCTGGAACGACAGGCAGATCTATGCCGACCATTTTCCCGATATCGGCAGCACTATTTCCTGCTGAATTTACTAAAAATTCACTGAAGTAACTTCCCTTATCCGTGATAACTTTAAATGAATTACTTCCCTTATATTCAATATTCTTCACCTGTTCTTTAAACTTGTATTCAGCTCCGAATTCGATACTTTTAAAATAAAATGCATTATTAGAAAGCATTGGTGAAGCACTTCCATCATCAGGAGAATATGTTGCTCCACGAAGATCGGTTTCACAAATTCCCGGAACGATCTTTTTATATTCATCTGCAGAAATCCAATCTATGTCCAAACCATACGACTTTTGTATCTTCAAGAGTTCCTTCAATTTCTTTTCATCTTCCCCGGAATAAGCAGGAAAGCTGTATCCACCTGCTATCCAGCCGATATCGTCTCCATATTTCTCTTTCCAGGTAGAAAATATCTCGATACTCTTCCGGCATATCTTGATCTTACCTTTGTCGGAATGAGTTGCACGAATACCGCCGATCGCTTTCTTATTCTGCCCCTGACCGCACGAAGACTGATCATCGATGACCAATACTTTCAATTTACTTTCTGCTAAAGCAAGAGCAGCCGGAACTCCCACAGAACCAGCACCGACAATTATCACATCATAGTTAGACATTATTCTCCTTTTGCCTACTCATTACCTTGAAAAGGCTTCTTTCGAGAATTCTTCTTGCTTAGCCCTTTCAAGGTGTCTTCCATTAACCTTTCAAGGTTTACCTGCAAGCCAATGGCTTGTAAACCTTTGGCAAGGCTTCTTACAACTTTTCTATATTTTATTAACCCTGAAAGAGTCAAATGCAAGAATCTTTGAAATAGGTTTTTCAGAGTGACACCCTTTAACCCTGAAAGAGTCAAATGCAAGATTTTGTGAAAGAGACTTTTTCAGGGTTTTTTCCCATCAGCAAATTTTCCCAGAGGAACTTCAATGAAAAGCGGACGCCGCGTGTTTAGAGTAATCTCTTCCGGCTGGATCCCTTCTTCTCTGAATATCTGTTTCATCAAATTTTCACAAGTTTTATAACCGCACGGTCCCATTCCTGCCCGGGTGATCGCCTTTATCTGGTTCATATCCGTAATTCCCCTGCGAATGAGATCCCGGATTTCTCCGGCAGTTACCCTTTCGCAAAGACACACCATTTCATCATCTGCTATTTTTGCAATTTCTTTTTCCTGCTGTTCTGATATTTCTTCTTCCTGTATCCGGAAGGAGACGATTCTTTTTGCCAGGTTTTTTGGAATTTTCAATTTTATCATCAGGGCACGATTGTTAGCTTTTACATCGACAACAGAATTCACTTCAAAAGTTCCCAGAATTTTGCCGTCTATATCCACACAATTAACTTTATCACCTGCTTCGATTTTGTGGTTAGAGACTTCGTATGGCAAGGTCACTGTCGGGAATTCCGCATCTTTTCGGAAATCCACCAGGGTAATAGCCAAGCCGGGACAGATAGCCACACACCTTGCACAGCCGGTACATTTCCCATTATAATACGGAAGACCCAAAACGGGATCACCTTCTATAAAAATGGAATTGGTGGGACAGACAGTGATGCACGGGTTGCAGGGAATTTCCTGAATACAATGAATGACAGGCATCACACCTTCTTTCTTCTCC
Organism: Candidatus Cloacimonadota bacterium; assembly: GCA_030595905.1. Classification (GTDB taxonomy): domain Bacteria; phylum Cloacimonadota; class Cloacimonadia; order Cloacimonadales; family TCS61; genus JACNIV01. Next base: position 4,832 of record JAUVLE010000206.1, read on the forward strand.
GGAACTTTTATCGAACTTATCT